>CAUCXP010000128.1 GCA_958446785.1 uncultured Collinsella sp.
GTCGTGCTCAATTCCGACAGCACCGCCAACTGTTTCTATGCGATAGGCGAGACGGTTGCCCTGCGCGGCTCTACCAAGTCGGCAGCGCTTGCGGGCGATACGGTGACTATCGATGGCACCGTCGAGGGCGATGTCGAGGTTTGGGCCGATAAGCTCATCCTGGGCAAGAACGCCCACATCACCGGCACCGTGAACGCGCACGTCTCCGAGGACCCCGAGCGCGCCGCGGGAGCCGAGGTCGGCGCGCTCAAGATCGACCGCACCGAGAGCGAGGATACTTCCACCGTTAACGATGTCATCGGCGGTATCGTCGCCGCGGCACTCTCGACCTGCTTTGTCGCCCTACTGCTCGAACTCGTCTTTCCGCGCGCAACCGCCAGCGCCGCCGGCATGCTCCACCAGCGCCCCATGCCCCTGTGGGTGAGCGGTCTTCTGGGCACGATTGCTATCGTCCCCGCCGTCCTACTGCTAATTATCTCTATCGCTGGTCTGTCGCTTGCCGGAGCCCTCATGTGCGGTGTTATTGGCATCGCGCTGGTGTCGAGTGCCTTTGCAGGGTGCGCGATCGCGCGCATGGTCGGACACAGCCAGAACCGCTACGCCATGGCGGCCGCCGGCGGCGTGATCGCAGGTGCACTTACGGCAATCCCCCTCGTAGGCGATTTCATCAGCGGCGTGGCCTTTGTCTTCACGCTCGGCTATGTTATCCAGATCATCTGGCGCAACGCTCACCTCAAGTCGCAACAGCCGGTTAATACGCCGGAACTCCCCACCGCCTAGCCGCCAACCGCCACAAAGGGGACAGGCACCTTTGTGGTGGCACACAAACGAAGCGGGGCACCCGATCGCATCGACCGGGTGCCCCGCTTTTTCATGTCTCGTGTTGATATTCGAGGCGAGCGATTACTCCTCAGAACCCTCGTCGCGCTTACGGCTACGGATGAGGTGCGCCACACCAATGCACAGCACCGCGCCACCAGCAATCCAAGTGAACGTCACGCCGTTAAGGCCGGTCAGCGGGAGGTTAATCTGTTTGGTATTGCCGACGGTAATGTTAAAGGTGCCGTCGGAGTCCTTCTCCGAGTCAGACTTCGCCGTCAGCTTGTTGTCGCCAGAATTTCCGTCGGTGAGGCCGGCGATAATCTTGTCGTTCTGGTTCTTAGGATCAAGCGTGCTTTCGAGCAGAGTAAGACCGGCACCCGGATCATCGGCCTTCATGGTCGGCTTGATCTCAAAGGTGAAAGGCTCGACCGTGGTATAACCGTCGGGAGCAGAAGTTTCCGTGACGGTATAGACACCGGCGTCGAGACCGACGACTTTGATGATGCCGCCATTGGCGGTCTTGAATTTCCAGGGGGTTTTGCCAAGGGAGCCATCCTGCTGGACGTACAAATTCGTGGATGCACCATCGTCCGCTCCGGTGGCCTGGATGGTGAACTCGGCACCGTCGAGGGCCGCCTCGGTGCCCAGGTCGACCTTGTTGATCTTGAGGCCGTAGGTGTAGTCCTTGACCTTGTCAGGCGGAGTCTGGCCCTTGCCATCCTTGTTCATGGGATTGTTGGAGTAGTTAAGTATCACGGTGTTGTCGTTACCCTCAGTGCCGGCAACGTTACTTTCAGTGCCGGCAACAATAGCGTCCGTGTTAATCCGCGCCTTATAGGAGACGACGACACAGGATTGTTTAGTGATTCCGCTGACGTCCTTCAGGTTTTCACAGGTCCACTTTGTCGTCTTAGCACCAGTCGAACTATCGACAGTTTCAGCACTCTGTTTAAAGTTGTTCGTAATTTTCCGACCGGTCTTGTGGGTCAGATCGCCTTTTGCATCGCTCACGCTATCGTATAGATAGACCTCAGCGTCCGACTGCAGCTTCAGGCCCTTGGAGATCTGGTCGGAGAACTGATAGAAATACGTATCGTACTTATCGAAGTTCTCGGCGACGGTGCCGTAGAGGTTGTACGTCACGTCCTGGCCGATCTGGGAGTCGGCGGCGTCATGCTCTTTGCCGTCGGCATCGCTCACGATCTTCTTCTCGACGGTAGGGATTCCGGTTTTCTCGGTGACTTTAACGGGCGTGTTCCCCACGACAGTGAAGATGGGAGACGAGCCCGCCTCGCCGTCTCCGATGGTGCCGGCATCGGTCACAAAGAGCCAGTAACCGTGCTCTAGACCGGAGGCAACACCAGCACTCGTTGTCTTTTTGTCAGTAAGATCGTCCACAGCAGCGGCAATCTTATAAGCAATGTTGTCGGGGCCAACGCAATATGCATCGTTGGTTCCCGTCACCTTACTCGTGATCCAGTCCGCAGCGTCCTGGGCGGTCTTGCCCTTGTAAGTCGGCTCCTCATTCTTAATGACACCCTCGACAGCCGCCTTCACGCTACCGTTTGCCCAGGTAATATTACTCACAACCGTCTTACCTTCGACTGTCGCAACATCAGCCTTAAAAATCTGATAGCCATCGAATTCGGTATGGTTGCCCTCAACGTTCGCAATGGTCACCGAGCCATTGGCCGTTGCAGCCGCATCCTCAGCAAACGCCATCGTGACCGGCGCCATCACACCGCCGAAGCTCAACGCTGCGGTAAGTCCGGCGGTTACTGCCAGGCGGGCGATGTTCTTGGTTGTCTTCATGTTTGATCCTCTTTCTTGGAGGGTTCTCTAGTAACTTTTTCAAAACCAATGATCATCAGGTCGGTAGGCCTGCGCGTCACTCGCTACGGAGGCAGTACGCCATTGAGCAAGGGGGGGGCAATTATTTTTCACGGCGACCTCCTCCCCGCTTGATGACGAGCGCGGCAACAATAGCCGCCACTCCGATGGCAGCCAAAGCCGCCACCAGCACCAACGTTCTATCTCCCGTCGAGGGCATAAAGCCTCGACTTGCTTCTTTGTTTGGGGTGTTGAGCACAGACAGTCCAATCGAACCCGTCCCGGCATCGGCGGTATCAACCCGCAGGGGGCTTTCGGCCGACACGGTCACTTTGGGCTTCGCGGCTGCTACCTGTTTAACGTCCAGTCCCTCAGCCGTAACCGTCACCGTACGTTTGCCCTCAAAGGCGGTGTAGCCCTTGGGTGCCGCGATTTCCTCGACGGCGTAGACGCCCGCGTCCACACCGGTCAATTCCACATGGCCATCCGCGCCCGTGGTGACGCACGCGTCGGCATCCGTCGACCACGAGCCGTCAGTCGTTAGAATGCGCCCGCGGTCATCGATGATGCGCAGCTTGGCGCCCGCGAGCGGTTTATCGTCCGAGCTTGAGCGCTTGATCAGACTGAGTCCCCAGGTGTAGGCGCACGCGTCATCGCTCGGCGTGCGGGTGAAGCCGGCGTCGCCGGACTGGTCGGCTAAGGGGGAGCGCGGGTAACGCAGGTAGACCTCGTTGGGATTGCCCTTGGTAGCGCCTCGATTGCAGTTGGCCCCCAACGGCGCATTGTAGACAGCAACCACGCGGGCACCCGCGGTAAAGGCGCCGGCCCCGCCGAGCGCGGCGACCAGGTCGCCGGTGCGCACGGTGAAGGCGTCCCCCTCGATCGAGACCTTGCACTGTGAAGTAATGTCTGTCCACCCTTTGGCCGGCGTCGAGTTGGCGTTGCCGTCCTCACATTCGACGGCGTCGAAGCCGCCGTCCGCGCCCGGCGCCGCGTACACGCACATGCTCGTGGCCACCTTGGAGGGGTCGAGCCCCGCGCTCATGGTGTCGACGAACCGCACCGCGTAGGTGTCGTAGGCCGTGAGCCCCGCCGGGACCGTGGCAGAGAGGCGCCAGTACAGGTCGTCGGCGACCGTGGCGTCGGCGGCCTTCTGCCATGCGGCGGTGCTGTCCTCCAGCACGTGCTTGGCCACCTTGGGAGTGGCGGCCTTGGGCTTGACGGCGACGGCGCTGCCGCCGACCAGGGCCATGATCGGCGCGGTACCGGCCTCGTTCTGGGCGATGGTGTCGTCGTCGGCGACGATAAGCCAGTAGCCACAGGGCAGCTCGGCCGTCGTGCCCGCGTTAAGGGCCACGGACACAGCGCCTGCTTTGACTATTGCGCGGGCAAGTTTTGCCGTCAGCGCCGTCGTCATGTGTCCGTCGGCATTCATCCATTCGGCAGCCTCTTGCGCCGTCGAGGCCGTGCTGTCAAGCCCCGCATCATGAAGCACGGGAAGAACGGCCTGGCGAACAGCATCATTCGCCCACGCCAAGTCCGTCGCGACCTTTTGATCGAAGCCGGCTTTATCGGTAACAGTTGCCGAAAAGAGCTGGTACGCATCGTATTGCGTCGCGACGTCGCCGCCAATCGTGATGGCCCCGGCATCGGCAGCACGGGCCATCACGGGCGACGCTGCAAAAGCGAGGATAGCCGTCATGGCCACCATCATGACGGTCAACAAGCGGCGGTGCAGTTTACTCACGACGACCACCTCGATCTTGATCGCGATGGCGACGAGCATGCATCCATGTCGCAGCAAAACACAGCAGCGATGCACCAGCCAGATACGTCATAGTCAAGCCAGCCCCGCCCGCCTCAGGAAGCGTGGTCGAATACTTGTTGATAAAAGTCGGCGGCACCTGGGAGTCATCGTCATACGTGACGACGGTGTCGAGCTGCTCACTTTTATTGTCGATAGTCACGTTAACCGTGACATTGTGCCCGACTGTGTCGTAGGTGATGTGGTCCTTGACGTTGTTCTCGGCGCCATCGGGGACGACCTCGGAGATGGTGTATGTGTAGGTATCAGCCTTGTTGTAGTCGACGTTGAAAGAGACATTGCCCCCGGCGTCGTTGGTCACCGTCTGGAGCACCCTGCCGTCGCTATCCTTAAGCGCAAACGAGAACTGCCCCTTCTTGAATGTGCCCCCTTCAAGCACTTTCTTAGCCCGGATTGTTGCGGATCCCTTTAGACGATTGTCATAGACCCAAATCTCGTCCTTTTTGTCATCGCCGATGATATCCGCGCCGCCGACGATGGTCTTCGCCTTAGCTAGCGCAGCTTGATAATCCTCGTCGCTCTCGTTGCCCTTGAGCATGATCCACGTAGGCTCGGCCTTGGCGTAGCCAGCAGGCGCGCTGATCTCCTCAAGCTGGTAGAGCACGCAACTGTTCATCGCGCTGCCGCTCGTGCCGAACGAGATTTTGCCGTTGTCGTCGGTCTCAGCGGTGGCAAACAACTTCCTGGCGCTCTCCCCGCCCATATCCACGCTGTAGAGTGCGAACCCCGCCCCTTTGAGCGTCGCCCCAACCTGCTGCGCATCGTACTTGGTCATCGTGATACCGTAGCCGTTGCCGCCCGC
>CAUCXP010000129.1 GCA_958446785.1 uncultured Collinsella sp.
GGACAACGTGTGCCAGAGCCGCCATGTGACGCGCGGCGACGCCGCCAAGGCGCTGGCAGAGAGCGCGTTCGCCGTGACGCAGCGCTTTACCACGCCCTTTACCGAGCATGCCTTCTTGGAGCCCGAGTGCGCCGTTGCCTTCCCGTACAAGAACGGCGTCAAGGTGCAGTCGACCGACCAGGGTGCCTACGACACACGCAAAGAGTGCGCCCACATGTTTGGCTGGGACAACGAGCCCGAGCGCGTGGTCGTCGAGACCATGCTCGTGGGTGGCGGCTTTGGCGGCAAGGAGGACGTGTCCATCCAGCACTTGGCCGCGCTCGCCGCCTATAAGTTCCAGCGTCCTGTGAAGTGCAAGCTCACACGTGCCGAGTCGCTCGCTTTCCATCCCAAGCGCCACGCCATGGACGGCACCTTTACGCTGGGCTGCGACGCCGAGGGCAACTTTACCGGCCTGGACTGCGAGATCAACTTTGACACCGGCGCCTACGCGTCGCTGTGCGGCCCGGTGCTCGAGCGCGCCTGCACGCATGCCGTCGGCCCCTACAAGTACCAGAACACCGACATTCGCGGCTTTGGCTACTACACCAACAACCCGCCCGCCGGCGCGTACCGCGGCTTTGGCGTTTGCCAGTCCGAGTTTGCGCTCGAGAGCTTGATCGACTTGCTGGCAGAGAAGGTCGGCCTGGACCCGTGGGAGATTCGTTACAGAAACGCCATCGAGCCGGGCGAGGTTTTGCCCAACGGCCAGATTGCCGATTGCTCCACGGCGCTTAAGGAGACGCTGCTCGAGGTCAAGGATGCCTACTATGCGCATCCCGGACACGCCGGTATCGCCTGCGCCATGAAGAACGCCGGCGTGGGCGTGGGCCTGCCCGATGCCGGCCGCTGCAAGATTCGCGTCGAGGATGGCGTGGCCGTGGTCTATGCCGCCACGTCCGACATCGGCCAGGGCTGCAACACCGTCTTTTTGCAGGACGTTGCCGAGGCCTGCGGTCTGCCGCTGAGCTGCATCGCCAACGGCGAGTGCTCTACCGAGAACGCTCCCGACTCCGGCACCACGTCTGGCTCGCGTCAGACGGTCGTGACCGGCGAGGCTGTGCGCGGCGCCGCTTTCCTGCTGCGCGATGCCATGGTTGGCATCGAGGCCGGCAAGCCTGCGCCCGCCGCTCCCGTGAGCGCGCATGGCGACGGCGTCAAGATCGAGTACGACGACGGTCGCGCCTATCAGCTGCGCGCGCAGGAGCTCGTCGCTGGTCAGGGTATGCATCCTCAGGACCCCGCGACCGCCATCAAGGCGCTCGAGGGATGCGAGTTTGGCTACGTGTATCTGGAGCCGACCGACAAACTGGGCGCCGACGTCCCCAACCCCAAGAGCCACATCTGCTACGGCTTTGCCACGCATGTGGTCATTCTGGATGATGACGGCCGCGTGAGCGAGGTCTATGCCGCGCACGATTCCGGCAAGGTTGTCAATCCCATCTCCATCCAGGGTCAGATCGAAGGCGGCGTGCTCATGGGTATGGGCTATGCGCTTACCGAGGATTGGCCGCTCAAGGACTGCGTACCCCAGGCAAGGTACGGCACGCTCGGGCTGTTCCGTGCGCCCGAGATTCCGGATATCCACGCCATCTACGTGGAGAAGGACGAGCTGCTGCCCGTGGCATATGGTGGCAAGGGCATCGGCGAGATTGCAACGATCCCCACGGCGCCCGCCGTGCAGAATGCCTACCGCGCGTTTGACGGCAAGCTGCGTCCGGATTTGCCCATGGTGGATACGCCGTACAGCCGCGCCCGTCACCGCGGGTAGGGTGGAGCGCGAACGGCCATTGCTGACGGGCTGTTCGCGCTCAACATCAACTGTATATGCTGCGCCTTTGGCCCCGGCTCCATCGCGAGCCGGGGCCTTTTGTTTGGAGCGGAAACTGCGTCCCGGAATTGGCGCTCAGAATGGGATTCGTTTTCCGAATCGGCCCTCCAGCGGAAAGCGTGTCCCGGAATTCGGCTCCAGAGTGGGATGCGTTTTCCGGCTGAAGCCTCAGGCGGAAACGGCGTCCCGGAATTCGGTCTCAGAACGGGATGAACTTTCCCAACGGGGCCGCATGCGGAAGCTGTGTCCCGGAATCATGCCTCAGAATGGGATGCGTTTTCCGCTGGCCGGTCGTTTGGAAAGCGCATCCCAGTTTGAGTGTTTATTCCGGGATGCGGTTTCCGCTGAAGGACTCAACCGGAAAGCCTGTCCAGCTCTGAGACGGGATTCCGGGACACGCTTTCCGCCAGGCCCGCCATCCGGAAAGTGCATCCCGTTTTGAGCGTCCAGGCTAGGACGCACTTTCCGTTGGCGTGGTCGTTGGGAAAACGCGGCCCAGATAGGGGGATGCGATCTGGCGATGCGTGGCCTAGCAGCTCCTACAGGTCTACCTCGTTGAGCCATGTCGGCAGCGCGGTCTGCCGGATGCCTGCCGTCTGCAGCTTATTCGCGAGCATTCCTGCCGAGCGGACCTCGTTCATGGTAAAACGCAGCAGAGGGTGACCGTAGAGCGACAAGTGCGCCTCGCGCTGTCGTTCGGCAACGAGCGCCTCGGCGGTGGTGCGTCCGGCCAGCATGGTCTGGTCGGTATATTTGATGAGTCCGTCGAGCTCGCCCAGTGTGAGTTCCCGCGCCTGGCGCTCCCAGGCAAAGTCCGTTCGTATGGGCTTGGCCGAATCGAAGGGGTCCGTCAGCTCGTATTGAAGCCAGTCGGGTGCAAAGCCCGTCTCGATCATGACGGCTCGGGCGACTGATTCCCCGCCGCTCTCGGCGCGGGCGTCGGCATATCGAAGCGTTGTGAGAGCCGTACGAATCGCGCGACCATTGCGGGCAGTCGCTCGTTGCTCGATGGCCTCCATCAGCTGTTCCCGCACAAGGACGAGCTTTGAGATCGCCGAATCGGCAATGGGCATGCCATCGGCAAAACCGGTCTGCAACAGACAATCCGTCACCGTTTGAATGGGCGGCGTTACCGATATGCCGGACAGGCGGATTGCTCCGACCGGCTCAATCTGGTGTCGCTGAATATGTGCGCCCGGACGAGCCGACGGCTTTGTCGAGCTGCAAACATGCACGACGTTCAGGTGTCGCCACGAGACCTCGAGCCCCAGCAGGCAAGCTGCCGAAAACGAGCAGAACGTCCAATCGGGATGGATGATCGCAAGGGCGCGGATAATCTCGCAATGACGCTGTGCCCGGTTGAGTTCATCCCAGCGCGTTTTTCGCGCAAATAGCCCCGGCATGGGCGAGACAACCGTGCCACCGGTGCGCCGAAGGAGCGCTTTTCGGATCGCCGTGCTCGGGGGAATCAGACAGCGCCCCTCTTGTTCGGCTTGAGTGAGCAGTTGGTCGATGAGCTGGTCATTGCAATGGGTCATGAGCTGCCGCCTCCTTTTGGGTAGCAAAAACGTATCAGCTGGAACTTGCCGCTCAGCTGACCAAAAGCTGACCAAAATCTAACCATGCAGGTAGATGGCCTGTTTTCGGCGACATTTTTACATCCGAATCGGTGGGCGGTAATCGGCGACCGTGAACGGTAGCGAGTTATGAAGACTGGGTAAGTTTCAGGACGTGTACTTTTTAGAAAAATGGTTGTTTATCTGCTATTTTGCAGCTCTGGATTGCGCGTTTGAGGACGTGTGATGTGAGCGGTTGATCGGATTTCGACCGGAAACTGCGTCCCAGAATTCGGCTCCAGAGTGGGAGGCCGTTTCCGAATCGGCCCTCAAACGGTAATTGCATCCCGGAACGAGCTCTCAGAGTGGGATGAACTTTCCCCAGCGGGACTGCAGACGGAAAATGCGTCCCGGATTCGACGCTCAGAATGGGATTCGTTTTCCGGTAGAAGTTTCAGTGGAAACCGCATCCCAGAATTTAGGCTCAGAACGGGACGCGCTTTCCTGATGGCATGCTTGGCGGAAACTACGACCCAGTATTTGGCTCCAGAACGGGATACATTTTCCGGAACGGTCCCCAAACGGAAACTGCGTCCCGGATTCGACGCTCAGAACGGGATGCCGTTTCCGGCTGAGTCTTCGAGTGAAAAGCGCGCCTCAGAATTCGGGGCCTGCGATATCGGTATAGTCCATTTACCGATGCTTGTCTCAGTTTAATTGGGCGGGTAGAATAAAGTCGACGGCAGCCCAAGTAGTGAAGAGCTGGGCAGCGCCGTTGCTTGGTCAAGAGGTCAGTGCCTTAATGGCAGCGACTTGTTAGGCTTCGAATGCTGCTTGAGTGCCTCGGAAAGTTCGATAAGCGCCGTGAAGAGCAAGACCAAAGCAACCAAGAGCTCTACGAGCTCTGATGGGCCCGGGATGACCGCTGATTCAAGTCACCGGGCCTAAATCTTTTTCATGCATTTGAATAGAGCGGGCGACTCCCTTGGGGCCGTCTGTGTGGCGAGTGCCTGGCGCATGGCATTGCGTCCCGCTTTCATGTCCGCGCGAGCGCCTATCCTTACGGCAATGTAGCCGCCTATGTAGCAAGCGGCAGGCAACGGAGAAAGGCCCTAACCGTGTCAGCTGAAAAGACGCCGGGTATCTTGGCTATCGATACGACGAACTTTGCGCGCCAGATTGTGCTGGACTTTGAGTTTGCGCCGGTGCCAAAGCAGCGCCAGCGCCGTGGACTGCGCAACGAGATTATCGAGGTCGGCGCCGTCAAGCTCGATTATCACGGCAACGTTATGGGCGAGTTCTCGCAGTTTGTGCAGACGGAATTTACCGAAGGCGTTGCGTTTCCCGTCCGCGAGCTTACGGGGATATCGGCTGTGGACACCGCGATGGCCGATCCTCTCTACATGGTGATCAAAAGGCTCAGCGATTGGATCGGTCGCTACTCCGCCCAGGTGGTTTGCTGGAGCGGGACGGACCGTCGACAGCTTTTGACCGAGTGCCAGGCAAAGCACATCGACCTTTCCGCATTTCCTACGGACTGGGCCGACCTGCAGGCGTTTTACACTTCGATTATGGACGTGGGCAGCCACGGGCGCGTCTCGTTGGGCGACGCGGCAACGTGGTTTGGCATCGAGTTTGACGAGTCGACGGGCCACGCCCACAGCGCCCTGGCCGATGCACGCGTGACCGCTAAGCTGCTCAAGCAGATGATGGAGGGGGACTATCACGTGAGTCCGCGCGCCCAGGAAGTCCGCCAACGGTGGGGGATAGGCGAGCGACCCCAGACGCGCCTTTCCAGCAAGTGCCCCGAGCTGGGCGACCTGCAGCTGAGGTTGAAGGCGGAGGGGA
>CAUCXP010000130.1 GCA_958446785.1 uncultured Collinsella sp.
GTCCTCTGCTTTACTGAGATAAAGTGAACGTGCAGATTCGTAACCCACTCGCAACCGTTCTATGGCACGATATTGAACGAATGTATGCTATGCGCCCAAATCTTTTGGGCAGAGTGGGAGACAGTATGGTCAAGCTGTACGAGGACGGCATCTACCTGCGCGGCGGCAGCGAGGTTGTGCCTGCGGCCGAGGCTGCCGAGCGCGGTATTACGCAGACACCCGAGGATGCCAAGCGCGGCACCATCGCGTATTCGATCCTCCAGGCGCACAATACGTCGGGCGACCCCGAGGCACTCAAGATTCGCTTCGATGCCATGGCGAGCCACGACATCACCTTTGTCGGCATCATCCAGACGGCGCGCGCTTCGGGCATGGAGCAGTTCCCGCTGCCTTACGTGCTCACCAACTGCCATAACTCGCTGTGCGCCGTGGGCGGCACCATCAATGAGGACGACCACGTCTTTGGCCTTTCCGCAGCCAAGAAGTACGGCGGCATCTTCGTTCCGCCGCACATCGCCGTCATCCACTCCTTTATGCGCGAGAACTTCGCCGGTTGCGGCAAGATGATCCTGGGTTCCGACTCGCACACCCGCTATGGTGCCCTGGGTACCATAGCCGTGGGCGAGGGCGGCGGCGAGTTGGCAAAGCAGCTGCTGCGCGACACCTACGATGTCGCCTATCCCGGCGTCGTGGCCATCTACCTCACGGGCGCCCCGCGCCCCGGCGTCGGCCCGCACGACGTGGCGCTCGCCATCATTCGCGCCGTCTTTGCCAAGGGCTACGTCAAGAACAATGTCATGGAGTTTGTGGGCCCGGGCATCGCGAGCATGACGACCGACTACCGCAACGGCGTTGACGTCATGACCACCGAGACCACCTGCCTGTCGAGCATCTGGGCCACCGACGAGGACACGCACGCGTTTTTGACCATGCACGGCCGCGGCGACGACTATCGCGAGCTCAAGCCCGCCGATGTCGCCTACTACGACGGTTGCGTCGAGGTCGACCTGTCGAGCATCAAGCCCATGATCGCACTGCCGTTCCATCCTTCCAACGGCTTTGAGATCGACGAGCTCAACGAGAACCTCGAGGACATCCTGCACGAGGTGGAGCTCGAGGCCGCCAAGATCGGCGAGGGCAAGACGCACTTTAGCCTGCTCGACAAGATCGTCGACGGCAAGCTGCACGTGCAGCAGGGCGTTATCGCCGGCTGCTCGGGCGGCAACTATGACTCCGTGGTCCAGGCTGCCCGCGTGCTCAAGGGCGCCAATACCGGCTGCGGCGAGTTCTCGCTGTCGGTCTATCCCACGAGCCAGCCCGTGGCGCTCGAACTTACACGCCGCGGCTACATCTACGACCTCATGGAGGCCGGTGCGATCGTGCGCACGGCGTTCTGCGGCCCGTGTTTTGGTGCCGGCGACACGCCTGCCAACAACGGCCTGTCCATCCGCCACACCACGCGCAATTTCCCCAACCGCGAGGGTTCCAAGCCGGGCAATGGCCAGCTGAGCGCCGTGGCCCTGATGGACGCTCGCTCCATTGCGGCGACGGCTGCCAACGGCGGCGTCCTGACGCCGGCGACCGATCTGCCCGAGGAGACTTGGGACGAGGCCTGCGAGTACACCTTTGACGACGCGCCGTACAAAAAGCGCGTGTACTGGGGCTTTGGCAAGGCGGAGCCTGCCGACGAGCTGGTCGAAGGCCCCAACATCAAGCCGTGGCCCGCGATGGAGCCGCTCGGCGACGACATTCTGCTCAAGGTGTGCTCCAAGATCATGGACCCGGTCACTACGACCGACGAGCTCATTCCTTCGGGCGAGACGAGCTCCTTCCGCTCCAACCCGCTGGGCCTGGCCGAGTTTACGCTGAGCCGCCGCGATCCGGCCTACGTCGGTCGTTCCAAGGAGGTCGACGCCGTGGAGAAGCGTCGCGTGGCCGGCGAGGCCGCGGGTGACCTGGCGGCGCTCGATGCCGAGCTTGCCGGTGTGTTCGAGGCACTGGCCGGCGCGGGTGTTGCGGCCGATGCCAAGGCGACTGAGTACGGCTCCATGCTCTATGCCAAGAAGCCGGGCGACGGTTCTGCCCGCGAGCAGGCTGCGAGCTGCCAGCGCGTAATTGGCGGCCTGGCCAATATCGTCCACGAGTACGCCACCAAGCGCTATCGCTCCAACGTGATGAACTGGGGCATGGTGCCCTTCCAGATGGAGGCCGAGCCCAACTTTGAGGTGGGCGACTACGTCTTTGTGCCGGGCATCCGTGCCGCGCTCGATGGCGACCTAAAGGACATCGCCGCCTACGTGGTGCGCGCCGACGGTGCTGTTGAGCAGATTGAGCTCTACATTGCCGACATGACGGCAGAGGAGCGTGCCATCGTCAAGGCCGGCTGCCTGATCAACTACAACAAGTTCAAGGCCGCTGCCGAGTAACTCTGCTGTACGCCCCGGCCACACCTTTCCCTCGTGCTCACGCGCTTCGCGAGGGTCGCCCGAGGGAAAGGTGTGGCCGGGGCTACCGCGACGTTCTCGTTGGGTCTTGAGGGACGCTAAAAAAGACTGAGCTTGAAGCCGCCTCTTTTTATTGGGGCGGCTTCTTTTTGTCGAAAACCACCACAAAGGGGACAGGCACCTTTGTGGTGGTGGGGGTGAGCTCAATGTCGGTGTGCACGTTGAGCGACATTCAAATGAGCGGCTCTACAGGATTTCATCTGGGTTGACGGGTTTGGTTGTTTTGGGGATGCCGAGTTTGGATGACGCGAAATCGTCAACATTGTCCTTAATTCCGTCTTTGGTGTAGACAGTGACCATATAGGTGCTGTGTCCGAATTCGCCCTTGTCGCGTGTTGCCCAGGCATCCCAGTAGGCGGCCCCGTTTCGCCCTTTGATTTTTCCGACACGGCGGAGTTCTGTTCGCTTTAATTTCTGGTTGCTATAGATGGTTCGACCGGCCTCCTCGGTGAGCCCGCACTGTCCAAGCATCTTGTCGAGGACTTGGTTCATGTGGCGCTCATCGGTGTTTGGTGCGTAGTCGTAGGCGAGGGTGATGGAGTCGAGTGGCTGGTCGTCGATCAAATAATTCATCGTCTGAGGTTCAAGGCTGAAATAGGGGAAGCATCCATCAATCGTTCCGAGCAGCGGTAACTTTGACCGCCAAATTCCGGTGGGAATTCCATCTTCGTAGAACACGCCGCGACAGATAAAGGAGAGCGAGGTGGCACGCGAGCCGGCGTCGACCATTCCGCATAAATCGAAGGGCGAGGCGATGCCAAGGGAAAAGGGCGTGGCGACGATAAGGAAGAGCATCACGATGGGTATGGCGAGAATGGCGATGACGTTGCGACCGGTGGAATGAGACGGCTTCATATGCGCTCCTCGAGACAAAGATCTGTTGAGGATAGGCAGAAATGGATATGTTCAGAGAACAATTCAAGTTTAATCTCATGGCGCGAGATGGTCGACCGTTAGCGTCGAAAACCACCACAAAGGTGCCTGTCCCCTTTGTGGTGGTGAGGAGCGCGCGGCTTCTTTTGGTAATAATGCTGGCTGGCGATATCATTAGTGCAGGTAGCGAAGGTTTGCGTTGCGAGGTGCTTTGCTGTGAGAAGTCCTGCCCGAATTGGATTGATTGTTTTGGCGCTTGCGATTACCGTGGTTGGCATGGGCACTGTCGGCATGGCGTTTCTACCTGCTGCGGTGACGGAGCCGGTGGTCAAGCCTGTGACTCAATCTGTCGAACTTCTGACCGGCGACGACAAGCCCGAGACCATTACCGTTGATTTTGATGAGCAGCCGGCTGTGCTGGGTATTAGTAATTATCCACGTATTCAGCTTGGGGCTATGCGCTATACCACGGATTCTAGTCTGATCGACAGGGCGTCCGAGTTGCTCAAGGGCAAAACCTTTAAGCGCTGGTATGGATATGCGTCCTATCGGGCAAAAGCGAACGACATGGTTGGCGGATGCCACTCTTCCATCGAGCTGGACACTGCAAACGGCGCAAAGTTATGTGATGTCTCGTACGATCCGGGCTACGAGGGCAATGAGGGTCCGGGCATCTACATCATGGACGGCGATGTCGCCTATGTCATGGAGGGCGACCAGACCGAGCTCAACGATTTTATGGGTCAGTGTATCCAAGATGCCTATAAACAGACCTGCTTGCCTGACCCGCAGACTGCACGCGATAGTGGGTCTGCCCGTACATGGCTGTTCGAGGATGAGATGCCCTGGACCGTCGAATCGGGAAGTACGGGTTCGGCGAAGGAGTAGAGACCGCGACTACCACAAAGGTACCCGTCCCCTTTGTAGTAGTTCTCGGTTTGTCTCGATCTGTAACATCTTGGCCGCTAAAAGTGGGCCTGGTGTTACAGATTTAGATTTTCGACTCAGGTGTCTTCGTTCGTCTCGATTTGTAACAGATAGAGCCCTATTTGCCGACTAGATGTTACAGATTGAGACAAACGGGCGCCGCTGAACAATTCGTCTCGATCTGTAACATCTGGAGCCGGAAACGGTCGATAGATGTTACAGATTGAGATAGTAAGGGGACGAGGCCGCAGCGGGCGAGCGTGCCTGCTCCCTATCACTTAATCACTCAGAAAATCTTATATATAGAGACTTAGATTTATGTATAAGATCGCGCAAAGCTGGCAACAATACTTCTCGAACAACGTGAAGCCGCCCCGTAGGGCGGCCGCCCCAAGAGAGGTGATTCCATGAGAATCGATAAGCTAGCAATGACGTCGCGCGAGGCGTTGCAGACCGCCATGAGCACGGCCGCCGACGCGCAGGCCGGCGCGGTGGAGCCGATTCACCTGCTGTCTGCCCTGCTCGGTGCCGGCGAGCGCAATATCTCCGTGATCATCGAGCGCATCGGCGCCGACCCGGCCCAGCTTGCACGCTCCACACAAGATGCCATCGACCATGCGCCCAAGGTGTCGGGCGAGGGTCAGCAGATGGGCCTGTCCAACGAGCTCGTCCGCGTCATCGAAAAGGCCGAGAAGAAGGCCACCAAGATGGGCGACAGCTTTGTGGTGACCGAGCATCTGCTGATGGCACTTGCCGAGGACAAGGGCGAGGCGGGTCGCGTGCTGCGCGACGCCGGCGTCACCAAGGAGCGCATCGAGCAAGTCTACGAGGAACTGCGCGGCGATGACCGCGTGACGTCTGCCGAGGACAAGACGCAGTTTGAGGCGCTGGAGCAGTACGGTCGCAACATCTGCGACCTCGCCCGCGCCGGCAAGCTCGACCCGGTCATCGGCCGTAC
>CAUCXP010000131.1 GCA_958446785.1 uncultured Collinsella sp.
GGGCACCGCAGGCACCGCCCAGCAGGCCGCCGACCATAGAGGTGAGGCCCTGGGACACGATAGCGCCGGAGAGCTCGCGCTCGGTAGGCATACGGTCGATGGAGCCCAGGCAAGCGGCGGAGACGTCACCGATAACCTGGATGGCGACCATGGGGAACACGACGGCGAGGGTAATGCAGACTTCGGGATCAAACTCGAGCGCGTAGGGCATGAGCTTGGGAAGGGCGAAGACCTGAGCGGTGGCGACGCTGGAGAAGTCGATCATGCCAAAGGGGATCGAAACGATCATGCCAACGATCATGCCAAAGAACACGGAGCCCAGCTTGAGCGTGCCCTTGCCAAAGTTGGCGAGCGCAAAGACCACGGCGAAGGTGATAAGAGCGACGCACCAGGCCTGCGGGGTGCCCCACAGCGGCGTGCCCATGCCGCCGGCCATGTACTTGACGGCCGTGGGATAGAGAGAGACGCCAATGGAGAAGATGACCGTACCGGTCACGACGGGCGGGAACAGCCACTTAATCTTGCTGTAGGCCAGACCAAAGAGGACCGCAACGGCGCCGCCGACGATCTCGCCGCCCAGCAGCGCACCAAAGCTAAAGCCCGAGGCGCCCATGGCCTGCAGGGCCGGCAGGAACGCGAACGAAACGCCCATGACGATGGGCAGGCCGCCGCCGATGCGACGAAAGGGAGCGAAGGCCTGAAGGGCCGTGTCGATCGCCGAAAGAATGAGCGCGACCTGAATGATGTCGGTGCTCTGCTGGCTATTAAAACCGTAGACGCCGGCCATGATGACCGCCGGGGTAATGATGCCGGCAAACGAAGCCAGTACGTGCTGAAGGGCACACGGGATCATTTCTTTAACGGGAGGCATGCCTTCACGAGTGAACAGGGCTTCAGTGCCGTTCTTAACCGTCTCCTGGGTCATTTGACCACCAATCCTCGAAATAGTTGTTTTCGCATCTAACGCTCTATTGTGACGCAGTGCGGGGTTGAGGTTGTGCCTTCGTTGCATATCGTATTAAAGATGATTCTCATTCTCAATAATAATTTTTTGTTATCAGACTATTCTTCAGCTGAAATAATGCATTTCCGCAGGTCAGGAAAGTGTCTGGTCAAAATAACATCTAACTTTTCTTTTGGTCGACCGTTTACCGCCAAATTCCTACCGCTCGTCCGTATTACGCAATGTACCTGCGAATATGCGAGTCAATAGACACCGTGTTACCATGAGAAAAAATTGTTATGAACATTTCCGATTTCATCCCAAGGAGTTGCCCGTGAACGAGACCGTACGTCGCTTTTTGCCGATGGTCGATTTCCTTGAGCAGATACTCGGCAAAAACAGCGAAATCGTGCTGCACGATTTCTCGGATCCCGACCATGCCATCGTCGATATTCGCAACGGCATCGTAAGCGGCCGTAAGGTCGGCGGTCCCGCCACCGATCTGGCGCTCAAGATCATGCACGACCCCAAGTATCGCGACCTGCCGTTTATTACGGGCTACGAGGGGCGCGGTGCCGGTGGCAAGACACTGGAGTCCGCGACGTACTTTATCCGCGAGGATAACGAGATCGTCGGTATGCTCTGCGTCAACACCGACCTCTCGACCGTGCGCTCCATCAACGCCATGGCGCAGCAGCTCATGGCATGCTTCGACGCTGTGCCAAGGCAGGCGGAGCCCGCGTCTATCGAGGTTGAAAGTCTTTCGGAGTCTACACAGGAGCTCATCGACCGCAGTATTTCCGAGCTGCTCGAAAGCCGCGGGCAGGATGTCGCCTCGCTCGGGCAGGCCGATCGTGTGGACGTTATTCGCCACCTTAACGGCAACGGCGTTTTTATGCTCAAGGGCGCTGTTGCCTGCGCCGCGACCGCACTCGGCATCTCGGAGCCCAGCGTCTACCGCTACCTACAAAAAGTTCGCAAGGAAGGCTAACAAGCAAAATGGAGCGCGGCTCCATAAGCGATCCGTCACTTGACAAAAGACCCTGCAGCTCGCACGCGCTGCAGGGTCTTTTTGCATGTCATGTTTAGTTGTTGCCAACGCCTTAGAGGGCGGCGACGACCTCGATCTCGACCAGACCGCCAGCCGGAAGGGCAGCAACCTGGAAGGCGCTGCGCGCGGGGAACGGGGCCTCGAACTTGGAGGCGTAGATCTCGTTTACGGCAGCGAAGTCGGCAATGTCAGCCAGGTAGACTGTGGTCTTGACGACATCGGCAAAGGTGGCGCCGGCAGCGGTCAGCAGGGCCTCGACGTTAGCAAGGGACTGCTTGGCCTGGGCCGCGACGCCCTCGGGCATCTTGCCAGTTGCGGGATCGATGCCCAGCTGGCCGGACAGGAACACCATGTTGCCGGTCTGGATACCAGGGGAATACGGGCCGATGGCCGCGGGTGCGTTATCGGAAGACACGACGGTCTTGCTCATGTTTTTCTCCTTACAAGTAAAAGGGAACGGGAGCGCGGCGTTCACACCGGGAGGCACAGTTCGGTCTGAACACCGCGCTTGATTGGGATAGTAGGGGATGAGTTTGCCCGATGCAAGATAATTATCAGCTTTCGAGAATATTTTATCGCCCAACGGTTTCCCCAGACCGCTGAACGGTTCTCATGTGAAGCAGCCAGTCCAAGCTGCTGAAGACTTTATCCCGCTTAGAGCACGGGCATCGCCTGCCGCGACGGCACCACTATACTTTTGAGTATCTGAGCATTTTGAAAGGCAGGATATGACCGCAACCGCCAGTCGAACCACCAACCGCAGACCCGAGCTTTTGGCGCCCGCCGGAGGGCCCGAGCCCTTCGCCGCCGCACTCGCTGCCGGGGCAGACGCCATCTACTGCGGCATGGGCAGCTTCAACGCCCGCCGCAAGGCCACCAACTTTACCGACGAGGCCTTTGAGCAAGCCTGCCGCGCCGCGCATCTAGCCGGGTCGCGCGTCTACGTCACGGTCAACATCGTCATCAAGCAGTCTGAGATGAGCGATGCGCTGCAACTCATCCATCGCTGCTCCACGCTGGGCGCCGACGCCTTTATCATCCAAGACTGGGGCCTGTTCTTTGAGGTCAAGCGCACGATGTCCGGCATCGAGACACACATCTCGACCCAGGCGAACATCCATGACGACCGCGGAACCATCTGGTGCCGCGAGCAGGGTGCCGACCGCGTGACCCTCTCGCGCGAGCTCTCCATTGACGAGATCGCCACCATCCACGACGCCGCGCCCGATGTCGACCTCGAGGTCTTTAGCCACGGTGCCATCTGCTTTTGCTACTCGGGCCTGTGCCTGCTTTCGAGCTTTGCCATGGCGGGCCGCTCGGCCAACCGCGGCATGTGCGCCCAGCCCTGCCGCCTGCCCTACGAGCTGATCGACGAGAACGGCCGCGCGCTCTCCCCTGCCGGTCGCGAGCGCGCGCTGTGCCCGCGCGACACCAACACTTCGCAGCTTGTTCGCCGTCTGTATGACGCCGGCGCCGCATCGCTCAAGCTCGAGGGCCGCATGAAGGCTCCCGATTACGTGTATTCCATCGTCGACGTGTATCGTCATCAGATTGACGATATGCTGGCCGATGTTTCGACCTCTAAGGATGAGGATGCCGCCCGCCAGCGCCAGCTCAAGCGCTGCTTTAACCGCGACTTTACGCACGCCTATCAGGACGGCACCTCGGGCGACGAGATGATGAGCTATGAGCGTTCCAACAACCGCGGACAGATCGTGGGCACGGTGCTGGGCAGCCGCCCGGCCAACCGCGATGTGCGCGGCCTCAAGCCCGACGACCGCCGTCGCCGCGCCGCCATCGCCCGCATTGAGCTGTTTGAGCCCGTGGGCAAAGGCGACCTGCTGGAGCTTCGCCACGATAACGAGTTTGACCAGTTCCTGACCACCATTGCCGCCGATGATGCCGCTGCCGGCGATGTTATCGAGTGTCGCGTGCCCCGTAGCATGCCCGAGGGCTGCCGCGTCCGCGTGATTCGCAGCCAGCGTGCCATCGACGCCGCCGGCGCCGCGCTCAAGCGCGATGTGCTGCGCCGCCGCGCTGTTGATGTGTCCGTCGTGGCGCGCCTGGGCAAGCCGTTTACTGTCACACTCACCTGCTGTGACGACCCCGCGCTCACCGCCACCGCCACGGGCTTCACCGTCGAAGCCGCCAAGACCCGTGCGGTCGAGGCGTCCGATCTGGTTGAGCACGTCGGCCGCATGGGTTCCTCTCCCTTTGAGGCTGCGAGCTTTGAGGTGGCGCTCGATGAGGGCTGTGGCATGGGTTTCTCCGCCGTACATAAGGTGCGCGCCGCCGCTTGCAAGGCGCTGGAAGAGGCCATTCTGGCGCCGTACGCGGAGCGCGCAAAAACGCTCGAGCTGCTGGCGATTGTCACCAGTGATTCCCGCCCCGCGCCCGAGCACTACCGCGACGAGCCGCAGATCTGCGCCACCGTCACCTCGCTCGAGGCCGCCGAGGCAGCGCGGGCGGAGGGTGCAAC
Source organism: uncultured Collinsella sp. (assembly GCA_958446785.1). GTDB lineage: Bacteria > Actinomycetota > Coriobacteriia > Coriobacteriales > Coriobacteriaceae > Collinsella. Next base: position 4,474 of record CAUCXP010000131.1, read on the forward strand.
GCGCATCTACATGACCACCGACGCGCTCGATGCGGCCAAGCTCTCCCCCGCCGATACGTTTGAGCAGGGCATCGTACCCGTGCTCGATGAGATCTGCCGTGCCGTTGACCACGAGCGCGTCGATCCCTGGATCAATGCCGGAGCCACCGTCGCCGTCGGCAATATCTCCGAGCTCGCCGTAGCTTCGCAGGCCGGCGCCACGGCGGAGGTCCGCTCTTGTCTGCCCGTGCACAACACGCCCTGCATGGAGGCGCTTGCCGAGCGCGGAGCCGGTGCGTTTTGGCTCTCGCCCGAGATCACGCTCGACGAGATTGTCTCGCTCGGCGCCACCGCGCCCGCGGCTCTGGGCATCACCGTCTTTGGCCGCCCGCGCGTCATGACAAGCGAGCATTGCATTCTGCAGGTTGCCAACGGCTGCATCCGCGATTGCGCCAATTGCCGCCTGCGTGCCCGCAAGCTCTCGCTCAAGAATATCGACGGAAAGGTCATGCCGGTGCGCACCGACATCCACGGCCGCTCTCGCTTGTACGACGCCTACCCCATCGACCTCACGCCGCAGGTCCCTCAGCTGCTCGATGCCGGCGTGCGTCGTCTCATGGTGGACGGAACGCTGCTCGAGACGGATGAGGTGGGCCGTGCCGTCGCCCGCGTCCGTCGTGCCGTCGAAGCAGCGTATGCCAGTCGCAAGCCCGCCGCCCGCCTACGCGGGGCGACCTCGGGCTGCATGTTTGTGGGAATTAGCTAACCGAAAGGCTTAC
>CAUCXP010000132.1 GCA_958446785.1 uncultured Collinsella sp.
GAGAAGGATTACGCTAAGACCCTCGGTAACGATCTCGAGATCCGAAAGTACCTCGAGAAGCGTCTTTCCCGCGCAGCTGTCTCCCGCGTCGAGATCGAGCGCGCTGGCGACAAGGTGAAGGTCATCATCCTCACCGCTCGCCCCGGCGTTGTCATCGGTAAGAAGGGTGCCGAGATCGATACCCTCCGCACCGAGCTCGAGAAGGTCGCTGGCGTCTCCAAGGGCCAGCTCTCCGTCGACGTTGTCGAGATCAAGCGCCCCGAGCTCGACGCCAACCTCGTTGCTCAGTCTATCGCCGAGCAGCTCGAGGGCCGCGTTGCCTTCCGTCGCGCCATGCGCAAGGCTGTCCAGTCCGCCCGGAAGGCCGGCGCTAAGGGCATCCGTATCCAGTGCTCCGGTCGTCTCGGCGGTGCCGAGATGGGCCGTCGTGAGTGGTACCGCGAGGGTCGCGTGCCTCTGCACACCCTCCGTGCCAAGATCGACTACGGCACGGCTGTCGCCAGCACCACCATGGGCGCTTGCGGCGTGAAGGTCTGGATCTACCTGGGCGAGAAGCTCCCGGGCCAGCCTGTTCCCAACCCTGCACTCGAGGGCTCTTCCCGTCCTCGTCGTCGTAACTCCGAGAGGAGGGGTCAGTAGTGCTTGCCCCTAAGCGTATTCTTCACCGCAAGGTGCAGCGTGGCTCCATGAAGGGCCAGGCCAAGGGTAATACCGAGCTGCATTTCGGCGAGTTTGGTATCCAGGCTCTCGAGGCCCATTGGATCACCAACCGTCAGATCGAGGCAGCTCGTATTGCCATGACCCGCTACATGAAGCGTGGCGGTCGTGTCTACATCACGATCTTCCCCGACAAGCCCATCACCAAGAAGCCTGCCGAGACTCGCATGGGTTCTGGTAAGGGTAACCCCGAGGAGTGGGTGGCCGTCGTCAAGCCCGGCCGCATCATGTTCGAGGTCAAGGGCGTGCCCGAGGAGGTCGCTCGCGAGGCTCTGCGTCTTGCACAGCACAAGCTTCCCATCAAGACCAAGATTGTTGCTGCCAAGAACGCTGAGCAGCGCATCGAGAAGGAGATGGCTGAGGAGGCCGCTCTCGAGGCCAAGTGGGCTGCTGAGGACGCCGCCGCCGCCAAGGAGGAGAACTAATGAAGCCCGCAGAGATTCGTGAGCTCTCGGACGCTCAGCTCGTTGAGAAGCTGAAGGAAATGCGCGCCGAGCTCTTTAACCTTCGTTTCCAGATGGCCACCAGCCAGCTGGACAACACCGCTCGCGTCAACACCGTGAAGAAGGACATCGCTCGCGTCCTCACGGAGCAGCGCGCCCGCGAGATCGCAGCGGAGAAGTCCGCTGTCGCCGAGTAGGACCTAAGGAGAGAACATGACTGATTCGCGTAACTCGCGTAAGGTCCGTACGGGTGTCGTTACCTCCGTCTCCGGTGCCAAGACCATTGTTGTCACCATCACCGAGCGCAAGCGTCACCCCAAGTACGGCAAGATGATGACCAGCTCCAAGAAGCTGCACGCTCACGACGAGGAGTGCACGGCTGGCGTGGGCGATACCGTCCGCGTTATGGAGACCCGTCCTATGTCCAAGATGAAGCGTTGGCGCCTCATCGAGGTCGTCGAGCGCGCTAAATAAGCAGTCGCTCTTACGACTTGTACGTTTCCGAAGATGTGCGTATGCCTGGCTTGCATACCACGGGCCGTATAAAGGCTGCGCACCTCTCTTCGGTTCTTAGTTCGGAGGAACATCTACCATGATTCAGATGCAAACCATGCTGAACGTCGCCGACAACTCCGGCGCTCGCAAGATTCGCTGCATCAAGGTGCTTGGCGGTTCCAAGCGTCGTTATGCAGGCATCGGCGATGTGTTCATCGGTGCTGTCCAGGAGGCTACCCCTGGCGCCAACGTCAAGAAGAAGGACGTTGTCCGTTGCGTCGTCGTTCGCACCGTTAAGGAGATCCGCCGCAAGGATGGCTCCTACATTCGCTTTGATGAGAACGCCTGCGTTGTCATCAACAACGATGGTTCGCCCGTCGGCACCCGTATCTTCGGGCCCGTCGCTCGCGAGCTTCGTGACAAGAAGTACATGAAGATCGTCTCGCTCGCTCCCGAGACCCTGTAGTTAGGGGAGATATATGTATATCAAGAAGGGCGATAAGGTCCAGGTTCTCTCTGGTAAGGATCGCGGCAAGCAGGGCGTTGTCCTGCGTGCTCTCCCCGCCGAGAACAAGGTCGTTGTCGAGGGCGTTTCGGTCGTCAAGAAGGCCGTCAAGCCCAACGCTGCCAACCAGCAGGGCGGCATCGTTTCGCAGGAGGCTCCCATCGACGCCTCCAACGTCAATCTCGTCTGCCCCGAGTGCGGTAAGGTTACCCGCGTCGGTCACGAGAAGGACGGCAAGAACAAGCTGCGCGTCTGCAAGAAGTGCGGCCACAAGTTCTAAGCTGCCCGCAACATCAAGTTGCTAGCAAAGGCCCGGATGCCACGGCACCCGGGCCTTTTTCTATCCCCACTCGATGGCTTCGGTTCTGCCGTCCCGTCATTCCGGTTGCATCCAGTTTTCGGTGCCGTCTCGAATCGAGTGCCGCCAGGTGATACCCTGTCGCGTTTCGTCGGCTTCGGGGACAAAAGTCGGGACAACTCCAAAAACTATTTTCGAACTCAGGGCTTTGAGTTTTTGTTTTTGTCCCAAAGGGCGCGGCGGGATGCCTTTGGAGGCTCGATAGCGCCGAAAACGCCCGTTTTGAAACTTAAATGCCTTTTCGCGTGCAAGCCGCCAGCTGCAATAGGAAGTGAATCAACGCAGGTGGCTTTCAAGCAGTTTGCAAAACTGCAGGTCGCAGGTCTTCATTGCCAGTAGGAGAAATGAGTAGTCTCAGGTGGCTTGCCCATGAGTTGACGAACGGGATTTGAGATTACGCTGACGTCCGGAAACGCTTCGAGCACGGCGTTACGTTTTTGGGGTTTGGGCGTAGCCCCTGCACCCGCGAGCGCGGGCCTTAAGCCCGCCGGGAGGGTGACGCGTCGAAAACGAAGGGGAAAGAGAGAAGGGGCCGTCCCTATCATTCAGGTTGCGACCGAAGAAGACAAGGAGACCCCCTGAGCCTGAATGATGCCCCACAGACCGCGTCCGACCGAGCTCAAGCCGAGCTTTTCCTGACGTCCGCCTTCGCGAAGATGATGGCTGGATTGGCTATGGATTGGCAACACTTATTTGGACGATTCCGGGAGGGACGGCCCCGCCTCCCTGAACTCGACCGGCGACATGTAGCCCAGCGTCGAGCGGATCCTGAAGTTGTTGTACCAGTGCACGTAATCCAAGAGCTTGGCTCGGAGCTCGCGCGTCCCTCCTCGGTCCTTCGGAGTGGCCGACGATCTCCCCGTTGCAGAGGTCGACGAGCAGGCAGACGTAGTTCCACGACGCCCCGACGCGCACGCAGGCCAAGTCGCTGAATATATGGGTGCACGGCGCCCTGCCGCCGAAGCCGCGCGCGACGACGTTCGACACGTCGGCCTCGTTGACCGCCCCGGGGTGCACCTTGAACCTCTTCCTGCCGTATGCGCCGGCCAGGCCGTTCTCCCTCATGATGCGGCAGACGCGGCGCCGGCTGACGGTAACGCCCGACCTCCCGGGCGACGCCTTGATCTTGCGCGATCCGTTCCGGCCCTTGCTGGCGGCGTGCGCCGCCGCGGCCGCCGTCGCCCCCGACATTAAGGTCCTCAAGGGCCGCGTCGTCTCCGGCGACCAGTTCGTCTCGCCCGCGGAACAGAAGGAGCGAATCCTCGCGGCCTTCGGCGACCTGTGCTGCGAGATGGAGGGCTGCACCATCGCGCAGGCCTCCTATCTCAACGGCGTGCCCCTCGTCGTCGTGCGCGCCATCAGCGACAAGCCCTGCGCCGAGGGCCGGGTCGTCGACTACAACACCTTCGAGAAGAAGGCCGCCTGCGACTGCGCCCGCATCGCCGCGCGCATGGTTAAGCTTTAGGCCCGGCGCGCCGGGGCCCTTTCCAAAGCGAAGTGTCGAGCCGAAGTGTTGAGCGTCGGCCCTGAATGTTCAATGGCCGTTGTTTTCTGCCCCTCAAGTGGTGGACTTTTCCTCGGAGCTGTTGATTCCCCCACGCGCCCCCTTCCGTTCTCTGTTCTCCCCTTATACTCCTTGTACGAGGAGGTAAGAAGTCATGGACAAGACCACACAGGACAGCTTGGCAAAGAAACCCGTCGACATGAGGGACAGGATTCTCGAGCATCTCGAGGCCCTCACCTCTGCCGTCTCGCTCGACGACCTTGCCCGTCTGTCCACCTCCGACATCGCCGAGACGCTCATCATCTCCAGGAGCCTGGCGAGCCAGTACCTCAACGACCTTGTTCGCGCCGGTCTTGTGGTTAAGGTGGCGGGCAGGCCTGTCCGTTATTTTCATCGCCGCGCGTTCCAGAAGCGTTTTCAGGTAAAGCTCTCTGCAAGCGAGTACGCCTCGCTCGCCGACCTCATCCAGGCGACGGGAATCGCCGATCACCGCGACTTCGCGCGTGCCGTGGGCTTCGACATGAGCCTCAGCTCCGTTGTCGAGCAGTGCAAGGCTGCGGTTCAGTACCCTCCGTTTGGCCTGCCCATCCTCTTGAGCGGCGGCGTGGGTGTCGGTAAGTCTTTCCTTTCTCGCCTTGTGTACGAGTACGGCAAGAACCAGGGCTTGCTGTCCCGCGACTCCTCCTATGTGCGCATCGACTGCGCCGGGGTCCCGGACGCCGCCTCGTTCAACGGGTTTCTTGACGAGTCGATCGCGAAAGCGCGCGGGGGTGTGGTCTTTGTCAACGGCATCGAGGCACTCTCTCCCTCTGCGATGGAGCACTGCCTTGCGACGGCCCTCGGGCTCGATGCCTCCCAGGATGCGCCGCGCGCTCGCCTCGTTCTTTCGACGACGCTTTCCGCCGATGACCTGAAGGTTTCCTCGGCCTACAGCAAAATGCCCATCTGTGCCCGCGTCCCCTCACTCAAGGAGCGGACCCCCGAGGAGCGCGAGGATCTCATCTTGAGCTTCCTGCGCAGCGAGGGGTGCCGAATCGGTTCTGATGTGAAGATCAGCCGCGGCGCATACCGTTGCCTCGTGAACGCGGACTTTTCCGATAACATCGCCGGCTTGCGCGCCTGCGTGACGAACTGCTGTGCCAAAGCGTTCCTCAATCGCGAGGGCGACTACGTCGTCGTTCGCCCGTATCTTCTTCCC
>CAUCXP010000133.1 GCA_958446785.1 uncultured Collinsella sp.
TCGCGGCCAGCATATGCCCGCGCACCGGCAGCAGGCCCAACTTCATAAGCGTCCACAGCACCAGGCAAACCAACGCATGAATCAGCAGCAAGACGGCAGCAACGACAAGCGGGATCAAGCGACATCGTCCTCGCTGTCACCGGGGTCAGCGATGTGCTTCAGCAACGCCACGATGTCTTCGCCGCCAACGGGCTCCACCGTAATCTGCTTGGCACTTAGGCGCTCGCGGATAATGGGCAGGTCGCACACCTTTGCCTGGCGCATAAGCAGGTAAAGCACGTCACCATCGACCAGGCCCGCCGCATCGTTCTCGCGGATAGCCGAACCAATCGCGCCCACCAGCTCGCCGACAGGCTCCATTCCCGGCACCAGGCGCAGGAGCAAAAAGCTCCCCATCTTGCCGTCCGCCAGCGCCTGCTCGGCCGCGAGCTCTTGGCCAAAGGCCGCCTGCTTGAGCACGCACGTGCCGTCAACGCAGCGCTTGTCCTGCGCCACGGCCTCATAGTCAAAGGCACGCCCCAGCGCACTTTCGACCAGTCCGCACAAGATGCGGAACAGGTTTTGGTAATAAGAGCGTCATTTGATTCTGGGCCGCACGACGCACAGAGATCAACACGGCAGGTGCCCCGTCGCGCTCGATCGTGTATCCAAACATGGGCAGCCCCGGCGTCAACTCGCGATTTACCCACAGGTTCGAACGACCCCCGCCGCCCAAAAGGGGCGCAAGCTGCTCAAGCGAGAACGAGCGCGTGGCGTCTTCGGCAATCACGGGACTCGCCGCCACCAGACGTGCAAACGCCCCGCCCGAAACGTGGTAAATCGCCACCGAATCGTTTTCGAGAATCTCACCCATGAGCTCGCAGCACTTGCGGTAGATGTCTCGCGGATTGAGCACATCGAGCTCTTGCGTCACGGCAAAGATCTTGCCAAAGCTATCGTGGCGCCCCACAATCTGGCGCTTGTATGTGCGCTTGTCCTCGATAGCATCGTGATAGAGCTGCGTGAGGAACGTATTGCGATTACGCACGAGCTCGTTTTGGTCGCGCTCCACCTTAATGGCCTCGCTATTGCGCAGCTGCACATAACCGCACACGGCGCCCACCACAAAGTACGCGACAAACGGCAGCCAGTTGGACGGCTCGTAAAAGAGGCCCTGGAAGGTATAGCCATATTGAGTAAAGTAGCTCACTGCCAAGCCCACCGATGCCAGCAGCGCCGCAACCAGGCCAAAGTCCAGGCCATACAGCGTGCCGATGAGCACAACATAGAGCAGACGATAATCGAGCACGTTGAGCTGGGCCGATTGCGAGAATAGACGCTCCAGCACCTCGAACAGGACCCAGGCAACGCCCGTCTCCAAGCATTTAATAGGCAGCGTGCGCAGCTGGATACGGTCGATGGCGGCGCGCAGGGGATTGACCTTCTTTGCGCGGCCAGTATCCCAGCGAGCCTGAATAGTCGAAAGATCACGAAGCAGGTCGTAGCGCTGAAACCAGCCGTAGCGAACGCGAACGGCATCGCTGACGGGCAGGGCATAGCCGGCAGAATCGCCAAAGGCGACCGAGAGCTCTGGGAAGAGCGCCTTGAGGGCCTCGCCCATCTCACCCGACGTGTGATGGAAGGTATCGGCAACATCGAGCGTCTCAAAGGAGGCGTCCCAGCTGTCAAAGATGCGGCGTACCAGCACCGCAAGCTCCTCCGCACACAGCAGGGGAAACGCCGCATCCTCCGCGCCCTGCAAAGCGACCGATCCGGTTAAGCACGCGTCGAACAGCGGCGCGAAAAACGGATCCTCCAGCGCGGCGGAGGCAGTGTAGAGGAAGGGCACGCGCAGGATCTTGGTTTGAACGCCCTCGCGAGCAGCGTAGTAGCGGCACAGGTCGTTGGCTGCGCGCGCGATAATGCCTTTGCCCGTTTGTTCTGCGGCATCGGTGGCATCCTCAGCGCCCGCGGGCCCGGCTACAAACAGCAGCTGAACCCGGCGTCCCATGCACGCACGAAAGACCGAGCGCAGCAGCTCGATATCGCCCACGGTATCAGTATGCGGGGTAAGGTAATTAGACAGGTAGACCACGCGGTCGAACTCGTAGGCCTGCTCCAAGTGCTGGAGGAGCTCTTTCCACGAGGCATGAGGCGACGACTCATCGCGGCGCGCTTCCGCGGCAGCGACGACCTTAACGTGGTCCCCGGGGAACGCCTTGGCGCAAAAGTCATCGTCAACATATGCGGTATTGCCAACAACCAGCGCCTCCATGGCGTGTCCCTCCCCTAATTATTGCTATGGCCTAGTCAAACACGCGTATTGTACGCTGTCAACGCAAGTTGGAACGCCTTTAAGGCTGTTTTAAGAACTTTTTTAGAGGATGTGGGAGTAGCAACTCGTCCGACCCAGGCTCATTGAGAGGCTGCTATTCGCTCTGAAAAGGCACATCGCAATCTGCTGACAGCTCTGCAGGGAGAATGGCAGGCAATGTAAGCGCTCCCATGGGCGAAAGTCCAGTAACAACCATCAAATAGCTCTTTGCATGGGCATATGCCATCGAAATAGCATTTGAAAGAAGGTAGTGACGCGCCTCGTCATCGGGAGAGTTCATTGGCATTTGCGCTGAAACCGAGATGGATACTGTAACGCCAGCGTGCATCTTCTCCTGTGCACCTTCGTCTCTGTCAAGGAGGCTGCCAATTACGCACATCTTTAGACTTGCGCGTGCATCATTACCTTTTTTCGAAAGATGGACATCTTGGTAGCTAACGTCAACTTTTAATTCCATGTTATCCGAGGGCGAATCCTCGATATGGAAATCGGAGTCAACGACGAACAAATGAACGACTTGAATCGGAGCAATAAAATCCCCACTCATGCTGCCAAACCTCCGGAAATCATCTCGAGATTCACATGCGAGGACGGACGCTCGTTCCTAAAAGACCATTGCTCTCGCACGGAATTGTTGGATGAAAGAAACGGTAGCTCTTTAGAATAGCTAACGGTAACCTTAGGAACGATATTGATACCTAAAGCGAGCTCGAACCTGGCGATCGTCTTCAGCGTCATATTGGGCTGAGAATTCAACAGCTTCGAAAGCGACTGAAGGCTCACGCCCATACGCTTTGCCAAATCGCTTTTGCTTAAACCCAGATGCTTCATCTCGCGATGAACAATAAACTCGATATCTAGCGCGTGTTCATAAGCGCGTGTTTCACTAGTTTCTGTCTCGGCGTAAAAATCAGATAAATCTACTTTATTCATTGTGTTCTCCGTTTCGAAAGCCAAGTATAAAAGTCAACGCTCAGATTCCAGAAGTTGACGCGCTATTACGGCTAATCGCTTGGCCCGCTCGATTTCTTTACTGATATTTCCTGATCCCTGATGTCCTTTAAACCAAAACAATAGAACAATTTGGTCTACGCCCTGACATATGGCATAAATCATCTCTCGATTTGCCCCGTCAAATCCTTTTAGTTCATAGAGGCCAATCTTAGATTCAATACATCGTAGCTTTGAGGTCCCACTGGCAACCTTTAACCCATAATCATAGATTTTTGAAATCTGATCAATCATTTTACGGGCGGCAAGCTTCTTTTTAGGGTCTGTCAACATTTTCTGAAATTGAGAGTTGTCGGGAGAAGTCGTCAGCTCCCAAAACGGTCGGCCCTTGGGGTCTTTATATTCGACAAGTTCATATCCTTCTACCAAGGGCCACCTCCCATTTCTAGCTACACTTAACTTATAAGTTAAGTGTAGCTATTTAAATACAAATAACAAGGCATAAGCTAGATTCCGCAGCCCCAAATCGATAAATAATCCAACCAAGTTGTGCTCAGTCCGGAAGTATGCGGCAAATTCTAGAGATGACGAACACACTGGATAGTATCAACACGCCTACCTGCGGTTTCTGTTCATGAAAAGGGCAGCGTGCTCGAGGGTTCCGAAATTTGCCGCATACTTCCGACGGACGATTCCAGAAGTGCGGGGAAAATCCGAACCGGTAGGCCAGACCCCGATTATGGGCATCCACGACCTGCGCTTTTGTCGTCAAAATACGAGTTGTGCTCGGAGGTTTTCGATTTTTCCGAGCACTTCCGAAATGCGAGGCCCTGCAAAGCATGTTCTAGCAAAATTAGCGCCATCCGCGACAACATCCAGTTGTTGCGGAAACGTCAAAGGGCCGTTGCCGGAAAACCGAACAACGACCCTTCTTTGTCATCGCCTCACGTAGAGTCCACGACGACTGTATCACTGAGAACACTCTGCCTAACGCCCAGCGACTCTTGCACGACCAGGCGAAATCGCCAAAAAAGAGGGTCGACGCATCAACCTCTTCAAGTGTCGCCCGAAGGTTTCCGCCGGAATTCTTTAGTCAACCGCTTCGTTACGTCCTATTCGCCAAAATCGGCAGAGAGCTGATAAGGGTAATCTGCAACGTTTGGCTCTTCGAATTTAATGCCTCCGCAACCCTGGGCACGTTTAATCAATTTCTTATCAAATGTCTGAAAAACAAACTCGTCAATCTCGCCAAGCATGACATCAGCAAACTGAAGCGCGGACCCAACATGAATAGCATCCTTTGGATCAACGTTATAATCCCACACGGCGCGACGAGCCATTGCCGCCGTCTCGCGATCAACATTGATGAGAAGCACGCCATTTTCGGGACTAAAGCAATCCTCGAGCGCGCTGCACTCTCGACGACCGATGGTTGATGTCTCACCGGTGTCCTTAACCTTATACTTGACAACTTCAACCATCGTAAAAACCGATGTAACCAACATGGCCTCGCCGCGCTCAACGGCCTGGACTACGCCCCTACGCGCATCGCGCCCGTACTCTTCATCTTTAAGATAGCCAATAAAGCAATTTGAGTCCCAGTAGATGTACTTCACTGCTAGGCCTCCAAAATGCCGCAAAGACCAGAAAGCTGCGGCAGCTTATCCGGCAGCACGACTACCTTACGCGCATCGACAGACGTCACAACACCGTCAGGCCTGTAGGTTAAAACACCAGACACTCGAGCGCGGCACTTAAAACAGGATCGAATCTCTTCAAGAATCTTATCTTGAAACTTCCCTTCTATATACTTACCGGTTCCTTCGTCTACCATTCCAAACTTGTTGCCGCGCTTTGCATCCAGCGTGCAAATAGTCCCCACTACAGAGCCAACAACCTGATAGCTACGGGGCTCCCTGACAACCTCAAATGCCCGACGA
>CAUCXP010000134.1 GCA_958446785.1 uncultured Collinsella sp.
CTCTTGCCACGGCGCATCCTCAATCCAGCCGCCGGTCGCATCCGAGTGGCAGTCCGCAAACGGAATGTAGGGCTTAATGTCGTAGATGGGCGTGCCGTCACGCAGATCGGCCCCTAGCACATGGATGATGGGGCCATCGTCGGTAAGCCCGACATGATCGAGTTTGACGCAGGTAAGCCCAATGGGATTAGGTCGAAACGGGCTGCGCGTGGCAAATACGCCCACGCGCTCGGCTCCACCCAAGCGCGGCGGACGCACGGTCTTCGACCACTTGGCGTTGGTGCCGGACCTATCCTGTGTCTTGGCATCGGCGGCGATGTCTTCGGCCGCGCCGCCGGGTGTTCCGTTTTCAAAGCGCCAGCGCAGCCACAGGTGAGAGAAGGAGTCCAGACCCTCAACTGCCGCGCTGGAGGCAAATTCCGGCTCAAAGACGATGCGTCCCTCAAGATGGGGCGCCAAAAAGCTGTTGCGCGGGATGCCGAACTTTTGCGGCAGGTCGGTATGTATGTGTGCAATAGGTTTCATGCCGGTCATTGTACGGCATGAGGGCATGCGCGATGCGCGTAATCCCTCACCGCGACCGCCCCTTTTGCAACCAACGGTTGCTTGGAAGGGCGTCGGCCGCCGCGTATGCTTAAGCCAACAAGCAGCAGAAAGGAGCCGTTATGGCCTTTGCAGAAAAACTCATCGCCGTCCGTCGCGCCAACAACCTTACCCAAGAGCAGCTTGCCGCCAAGCTCTATGTCACGCGCCAAGCCGTCAGCCGCTGGGAGCGCGGCGAAGTCACCCCGGGCATCGACATGATGAAGCTCATTGCCGCCGTAACCGGAGAACCGCTGTCCCACCTGCTCGAAATGCCCGAGCACTATTGCCAGAGCTGCGGCATGGTGCTCACACCCGACGACTGCGGCACCGATGCTGCGGGCACCGCGACCGATCATTACTGCAAGTGGTGCTACGACCACGGCAAGTACACCTACGACACTACGATGGAGGCAATGATCGAGGATTGTGCCCCGCGCCTGGCACAAAACACCGGTATGTCGCTCGACGAAGCTGTCTCGCTCATGGGCGCCGTGCTGCCGCAACTGGAACGCTGGCGCGCCGTGCAAGAAAACGAGGAGCGCTACGGCGCCGAAGCGCGGGCGCGCTATGGCGATGAGGCTATCGATGCAGCAAACGAAACGTTACTGGATATGGATCCTCAGACATGGAACGACATGAAGGAACTTGAACGCGCTATTCTGGGCCAGCTCTCGATTGCCATGAGCGACGGCGAACCGGATGGAAGCGAGGCTCGCAAGCTTGTCGCGATGCATCGTCGCTGGATTGCTCTCAACTGGGGATGCGAGCCCCAAGACGAGGCGTACTTGGGCCTCGCCCACGGCTATCTTGCCGACCAGCGCTTTGTTGACTACTACGACAAGCCCTGCGGCACCGGCGCCACGGCGTTTCTGGTACAGGCAATCGAGTCGTCGTTGACGCGTGCATAGACCGCGGCGGCTTTGGGTATTTCAATCGAAACCTCAACCGATTGGAGACCTATGGCTACTGATCACGAGCTCGCGCTCTACGTTATGACCGGCTGCCCGTATTGCATAAAGGTCAAGCGTTTCCTGGCCGATAACGGCGTGACCATCCCCGAGCGTAATATCTCGACCGATTCCGATGCCGAGCAGACGCTCATCGCCGTCGGCGGAAAGCGCCAAGTTCCCTGCCTGTTCATTGACGGCACGCCACTCTACGAGTCGGGCGACATCATCGCGTGGATACAGAAGAACCTGCTCTAGCGTTCTATTGCGGTCGGCCGGCCCCAACGCACAAACCCATACGGCACAAACATGTACGTCAGCATCCAAAGTCGATATTTTTCGACATCTTTGGATGCTGACGTACAGCTATTTGTGGGCAGTCGTTGGGGACGTTCTTAAATGACTAGTTACTTGTATTTTTGTCTACAAAATTGTATACAAAAAGAGAAGCCGCCTCATGGAGCTCATCGCTCGATGTTGCCCCGATCGGGATGGTTACATCATTTACCACGCCCTTGTCCCTCCTACGCGCAAGGTGCTCAGGGAAATCGGAATCGATCGATAGGAGGCGCTATGGACGCTAAACAGCTCGAAAAGATGATGGGGTTTGCTCCCGGTGAGCTAGAAAAAGCCGCAGCGGCATACGAAAAAGATGAGTGGCCGAAGGGCCACACCGTCAAGTTGGGAAGGCCGCCGATTTCCGATGAACCAAGCGTTGTTTTATCGGCACGTGTGGGCGAATCGGTTCTTGAAGCATTTGACGCAAAGGCAAAGCGCCATGGGCAAACGCGCACGGAGCGACTCAGGGAACTCATTACACTCGATGCAATGATTGCCTAGTCCCCTGCCGAACCAAACATGTACGTCAGCATCCAAAAACGATATTTTTCGACATCCTTGGATGCTGGCGTACAGTTTTTTGCATGGGTCCGGCACAGGCGATCCGTTCTTCTCCGTCCCCAAGGGATCATTTAGCCACAAAAGCGGGCGATGGGCGCAAGCTGCTGCTCGCGAAAGACACGGTCGACAGCGGCACGGTATTCATCGACCTTTTTGGTCTTGCGTACGAGTTTGTGAACGGTCGCGGGATCGGCGAAGGCGCATTTGGCGTAGAACCACCACTCCTTCATGCGAAAGACCGCGTTGCCCCCAATCTCGTCCGCATAGGCCGCAAACAGCATGTCATGGAAGCGTTGCAGCTCAGCGGCGGTAGCGGCAGGGTCGCCCTTAACCATGCGAGCCAGCGCGGGATTCGCAAGCAAGCCGCGCCCCAACATTACGTGGCGTGTTCCGGGATAGGCCTTCACCAGCGCATCCATGTCCTCAAGATCAAAGATGTCGCCGTTATAGGCCACGGGGAACGGCGCCCGTTCCAGCGTCTCGCCGTAAAACTCTTTGCGCGGTGAGCCCGTATAACGGTCCTTTTGCACGCGCGGATGCACGATCAACTCCGCCAGCGGCATTCGGCAATAGAGGTCGAGCACGCGCTCGTACTCGTCATCGCATTCGAGCCCCAGTCTGGTCTTGACCGACACCGGCAAGGGCGAGCGTTCGCACACGTCGCTCAAGAACACCTCGAGCTCATCCAAATTGCGCAGAAAGCCCGAACCCTTGCCCTTCGCGACCACCGTACCCGAAGGGCAGCCAAGGTTGAGGTTGACCTCGCGGTAACCCATATCGGCAAGCACCTGCGCCGCCCACACAAACTCGTCCGCATTCTTGGACATCAGCTGGGGCACCACGTTAAGTCCCTGGTTGTTGGCAGGATCGACCTCTTTAAACGCCTTGCCGCCAAAGCGATTGCCCACCCGCGGCGGCGGCAAAAACGGCGTGTAATAACAATCGAGCGCGCCGAAGCACTCCGCATGCACGCGACGGAACACATGCCCGGTAATCCCCTCCATAGGAGCCAGCGATAAATACATCAACATCCATTCTCAAATCAATGTGACAAAGGGACTGTCCCTTTGTCACATAATACGCCCACCGAGGGCGGGGGTTCTCTATACTGAGTCACATATGACGGTATCGCGCCAAAGGAGAACGCCGTGATCACGTCGCAGATATCCCTGCTCGCGCTCATCTTGGTTGGGGGCATCGGCATCCTGCTTATCGGAGTGAGCGCGCTCATGAAAGCCGTCGCTCGCAAGAAAGCCAAGGCCTGTACCGCCGTGACCATGGGAACGGTCATCGACCATCGCTTTATGGGCGAAGGCAGGATGTATCCCGTTTTGGAATACACCGTCGACGGCACGCAATACCGCGCGAAAAAACAATTCCGTGGCATAAGGACCAAAAGCTTGTCGGGACCCCCCCCATCCGCACGCAAGCCACCGCCCACGAAGACGCCAAGGGCTGGCTGCACGTGCAGACAGGCCCCATCGCCCGCCTAGGCACCCTCGCGGAGCAGCTTTGGCCCCTCGGTAGCCAAATGACCGTGTACTACAACCCCAGCAACCCAGACAAAAGCTATGTCGAACGCCCCATCGTGGGCAACTTTGCCACACTGATGTTTAACATCGCAGGCTTCTTGCTCATCGCGATGAGCATCTTGCTCTATGTTCTTATCCAGCGCTAGCTCAAACTGATGCGCCCCGCACCCCATGCGCCGCAACGACCGCCACGACACCAAGGAGCAGCTATGGCTACACTTTCCGAACAAGAACGCAAGCGCATCCAGCGATACTGCATCTGTCCCAAGGTTGCCGGCGCGGCGCTTGCCATGGCGTTTGTGCTGCCTTTTTTGATCATTCCCTTCGAAATGATTGACGATATCGTCTTCCATCATGAAAGCTTCCAGGAGACGGGCATGATGACCGCCTTGGCGCTCACCGCCGTCGAGCTCGCCATCTTCTGCTACTGCGCGCTCGCGCCGCGCTTTGGCATGCGCGGCAAGCAGTGGAAAGAAATGCAGCACCGACTCGTCGTCGAGCAGGCTGAGAAAGACCGCTCGGCACAAATCGCAGGTGTTATCGGTACGCAGGCCGCCGCGCGCCTGCTCAAGAACAGCGACAACGAGACCGCACGCAACCTGGGCGGCGCGGCAGAAGTCGCCGCTGCCGTAGGCGCCGTCGCCACCGCGGCAGACGTGCTCGCCGAAAGCTTTGCCAACGCAAAGGCCATGGCAGAGGCCTGTGGCGTGCCTATCCCCCGTGCAAAAAAGTGGATCGTCGCGCTTGTGGCGCTGCCCCTCGCGATCGTGTGCGGTGCCTATATCCCGCAGCTGGCGCAGGGAAACATCGAGATGCAACAGAACGCAGCGGCCGCGGCCGAGCAGATCGCCATCGCTCGCAAGGCATTAGAGCCCGCATGCGAGCACGTGTCCGCCGATGATCCCTACGAGCGATATCAAGATTACGGCTATCATGTCCGCGGCTATCTGCACGAAGGCGACTCCGACGCCCAGAAGACCTATACGTATCTGGACTTTGACAACAAGGGGACGCTCAAGGAAGTGAGCTACGCGGCAGAGGTCGACCCCAGCGCGAGCCTCGAGGATAACCTTGCCCGCATCGAACGCGAGCTTGACGAGCTTTCCTCTGCCGTTCAAACCGTTGACGTCAAGACGGTGAGCCCCGAGCTCTTGGCACCGCAGAAACTCCCCGAAGAGTTTAGGCAGGCATTTTTGAACGGCTCACTCTACGAGAGAATCTCTATC
>CAUCXP010000135.1 GCA_958446785.1 uncultured Collinsella sp.
CATCGTCCGCGACAACATGATGACGATTTCGGTCGCGCCGGTCGCTCAGCTACAGGAGGACGGCAAGCTGCGCGTCAACGTGCAAAACGTCCAAGACAATAAATTTCCCCAGCGATTCCGCGTCATCCAAAACGACGAGACCATGTACGAATCCGGTGTGGTCGAGACCGGCAAGACAATCGAGACGTGCCCCGCCGGCGACATCAAAGAAGGAGAGGCATACATCGAGATCCAGGCACTCGATGCCAAGACCCTCGACAGCCACGGCAATCCGACACGTGTCAAGGTACGGGTTGAGCAAGCCGAGAACTAGCTTTTTCGGCCGACGCGACACCGCACGCAATTCACCAGCATTCGTCCAATCATCGCGGGGACGGCCCGCGGCGAATAGAAAGGAACGGCCATGGACATCACCAGGAACATGAACGGAGCCAGAGCGCTCGTCGTGGGCGCAGGGCTCGCGCTCGCGCTCGCAATGGGCGCCGCCCCGACGCCAGCTCTGGCAGCCGGGCGCGTTGGAACCACGAAAGTAATGGTCAGGACCGAGATCGACAACGTAGAGTTCAAAGTTCCGACGGTTATTCCCTTCGTCGCCAAGGCCGACGGCACGCTTCAGGGCCCCTCAGAAGACGCGACCACCATCGACAATCATTCGGCCTACGGCATCCATGTCACCAACATGAAGATCGACGCCATGAACACCTGGACCATTGCCGCCGACGCCAAGGCCGGAACCGCGCAGAATTCCATCGACTTTAAGGTCGGCCCCGACGGCGCACTCCAGAACGCCAGCGCCGCAATGCAGGAGACGGGCCTCGATCTTTCCAAGAATGCAGCCTTCGACATGGGCTACCAGGGCATTGCCGGCGGCACGGACAAAATTAAGCTCAAGACAAGCGGAAACGTCGCCCGCGTCACGCGCGACATCTTCCGCGTAACCGGCGAAGGCGATCAGGTTGCAACGATCACCTGGACGGTCGAGCCCGGTGCGCACACGGCATAAGGCCGTCGCCCTGGCCGCCGTCAGTATCCTAGCGTTTGGGCCAGCCATGGCCTTTGCCCAGCAAGAACAGGCGCAGGCCGCCACGCAAGTGACGGTCGACCTCTCGGAGCTCGACCGCGGCAACTGCAAGGAACCGTTGGCACAGACAGACGACAGACGATGGCTCTTGGCAGCAGGCGCCACGGCAGCAGGTGCGGGAACCGCCGGCCTCGGTCTGCACATCAAACGCAGCCAGAAACGAAACACGGACAGGCCGCACCAAATTAGCTAAGGAGACCCCATGGCATCGAAGAACCTTTTGCCCGTCGTCGCACTCTGCGGCGCGCTCGCAACCGGAACGCCTGTCGCCGCTTGGGCGACTCCCGTCATGGCAGACTCCTTACCAGCAGCCCTAAGCTCCGCACCAAATCCGTCGAGCGCCATTGCGTGCAAGCGTTTTTCGTTCGCACAGGCCGCAATCTCAACCTCGGGATGCCTTCGTCGTAATACGGACGGCTCGATAGTCGTGGATATCAATCGTTCGAACAAGGCAAACGGCTCCCAGGCGGGGTGCGCCGTCTGCACATGGCGCTCGATTGTGCTCGATGCAGATGGCGATCCGTGCGATTTGGGGTTGCGCATCGATATCGCTTCGGTCGATGACTCGGCGAACGGAGCGAAGGTCGCCTTCGACGGTGCGTTTTTCGAGAAAGGAGGCGGTATATGTCTGGGCTGCGCCGCCGCGAATGCAGACGATGTGCAGCCCACCCTCTCATTCACGGCATCGCTGCGGCTGACCAAGGCGGGCACCGATGCCATCGCGGCGGGAGAAGCATCCCTGCTGTTCTACGCCGCCAGTACCGAAGACACAGACATTCATTTCGAGAAGCCGGCCGGATCGCTCAGCCTTACGCGCGGGACGGAGGCAGGCCCTATTGCGATCGATACCCACACGCTAGGCAGGCAACGCATTCTTGCCGACCCGGCGCTTCTCGAGATGGAGTGGAACGGATCCGGAGCCATCGGGATTGTCCCCTCCGCGCTTGACGCCAAGACGCTCCCCTCAAACGACGAACCCATCAACGCAACCATACAAGAAGAGAGCACGGACAAAGAAGCAGGTGCGGGCGACACGCCGTCGCCGACAAACAGCGTCCCAGCTTCTTTCGAAGCACCGAATGAGCCCGCTACCGGTCCAAACGATCCCGAGCTCGCGGACAGTCTGGGACTTGCTGATCCTCAGGAGATCGATGAAGGTAACTGCTGCGTGCTTGCCGCCCTCGACCACACAGAGGTCATCGATGCTGCAAACATCGAAGTTGCCGCCGCCAATCAGCCCGTCCGCAAGTCGGCCATCATCGCATTTCCCGAATCCATCGAAGTCGTCTTTTTGCCATCGGGCGAGGTCGTGGCCCCAACACTGCTCACCTTGTTGGGCGCCAAGAATACTCGAAACGAAATTAAAAAGGTCACGGTTGTCGACCCTGCAACCACCGCTAAACTGCGTCTATACGCCGTTGCCCCAGACGGAGGCAAGACCTTGGAATTCGATGGCGACACACTTCTAGCCTGGCGACGTCTGGACATTATGCAAGACGTCTCGTATCAGATCGAACTCGAAGGGTTTGATCGTGCCCGCGATGCCAATATCATCGCCGCGGCTATTGAATCCCCGCAGCGGCTTATGACACTGCGCTTTGACTACTACCCCTATGTCCCGACAACCACCTGAGGCTTAAATGCTGCGCATCATTCCTAATACCACTTATATAACGTATTAGATGAGTCGCGATGTGCCTCGCATTTCGTTCTGCTACGATTGCCACGTTGGCATCAATACAGGAGGGCTCATGCCGGGCTTGGGAACAATCATCAACGTTGCGCTTTTAGTTGCGGGCGGTCTTTTGGGATTAGCGGGCGGCCGCTTCATTACACCGCGCATCCAAGACACGCTCATGAAAGCATCGGGGCTGTGCGTCCTGTTTATCGGCCTGGGCGGCACCATGCAAAAGATGCTCATCATCGATGGAAAGGCGCTAGCGACCACCGGTACCACCATGCTCATCGTCTCATTTGCGCTCGGTTCGCTCATCGGCGAGGCCATCAACTTGGAGGCCGCCATCGAGAACCTTGGCGAATGGCTCAAGCGCAAGACTGGCAGTGAGGGCGATAACGAGTTCACCAACGCTTTTGTCTCGACTTCACTCACCGTGTGCATCGGCGCCATGGCCATTGTGGGATCGATCCAGGACGGCCTGCTCGGCGACTGGTCAACGCTTGCCCTCAAGGGCGCACTGGACTGCATCATCGTCTGCACCATGACGGCCTCGCTTGGCCGCGGCTGCATCTTCTCCGCCCTGCCCGTCGCCGTGTTCCAGGGGACGATCACGTTGTTTGCCGGCGCGCTCTCCCCCATCATGACCACAGCAGCCCTCAACAGCCTTTCGCTCGTAGGCTCCATGCTCATCTTCTGCGTCGGCGTCAACCTCATCCGTCCTCAGACCTTCCGCACGGCCAATATGCTTCCCTCCGTCGTCATCGCCGTCATATACGCCCTCCTGTTCTAAATCTAGCAACGCAGCGGTATCTCGAACATCTGTTTGATGCTGTGCTATGATATGAGGTCACCGTAGCTGCGTTCGAGAGGAGGAGCGGTGGCCGACCAGGACATCAAGATGCTCATCGAGCGCATTATGGCCGAGGCCCGGACCCATCAGTCCGCCCGCTTCTCAAACGAAACCTACGCAGACGAGCCGATTCTCAAAACCGGCCGACAGATGCAGAATTTCCTCCCCGACCAGTACCGTAAAATGCGCGAGATATCGCGCTGGCAGGATGACCCCAAGGGCGGTGCGGGCCGCTGGCTTTCGGAAGCCGAGCTTTTTTACCGCCAGGGCCTGCTGATGGCCGACTTTGAGGACGACTGTCCCTACAACGGCACCTTTAAGTCGTACTTTCCCACCTACAACGCCATGAGCGACCGGCAACTGCGCGGCTACTTTACCTGGCGTGCCCAAGTGCGCCGCGGAACCGTCGAGGAAACGTCTACGTCCTTTGCCTTTCTGTATCTCTATGAGCTGATCTGCGGCATTGGCGTAGATAATCCACTCGATGGTTTTAACAAGATCAAGGCTTTTTGGGATGTCTATCGCGCCTTCGAGCCCGGCATCGACCGGTTTGCGCGCGTGTGGCTGCAAGATTACGCCGTGTTCCACGGGCTCGACCCCAAGCTGCTTCGCGACTCTAAAACCGTCATGTTCGATAACGCCCTTATCGAACTGCGGCGCGCGGCACGAGACCTTGTACCGGCACCGTCCGGCCAGACCCCTAAGCGTCGCAAAACCTCCGAGCCCACGCTCCCCCTTCCGCCCGATGAGGTGCGCGAGGAGCGACTCATGGCCGCCATCAACGCCCTCTCCACGTACAACCTAAGTAGCTCGCGGCTCGACCGCAGCCACCACCGTGATCTGCGCCACGTGGCGTGCGCCGTGTATGTCCGCATGGCGCGCTACTATGACACGCACCGAAAGACCGGCATCGTGGCAAGTTTATTTGGGGAGGAGACGGCCATGCCCTACACCATGTTTGCCTCGGCCGTATTCTTTGCGCCCGAGCGCCACGAGGACTGCGAATACCGTCTGGACCCCATCCATATCTACCGTTGCCAAAACGGTTTTTGGGAATGCATGCGGATTCACGGTAGCAGGCAAAAGAGCAGCAAGCTCGGTGAAATGATGCGCGCCTGCGACCAACGCCTGCGCCTGGCGCTGGACCCCGCCCATCCCCTTAAGGAAGAAAAGGTCCCCAAATATCTGGCCAAGATTATCGATGACGAGATTGTGGCATGGCTTTCGTGGGACGCCGCACACCAGCCCGTCAAGATCGATATCGATTTGAGCCAGCTGGGGCACATTCGGAGCGCTGCCGCACAAACGCGCGAAGCGCTTTTGATCGACGAGGAACGCGAGGACGGCACGCTTGCGGATGCCGAGGTGACAGTTGCCGAACGACGGGAAGCCAAGCCCGTGGCCGGCACGATCGCCGAACCAGTCGCGACGACCATGCAGCAGGACGAGGCTAGCGAGCCGACCATCTCCACCGAGCAGTTTGGCGTCGTGGCCCCGCTCCTCGCACCAGCACCCACGTCCGCTGACACCGCGTCCGCACTCGATCCCGCCGCA
>CAUCXP010000136.1 GCA_958446785.1 uncultured Collinsella sp.
TAGAGCATAACATCGCCACGGCCCCACAGGAACAAGGCACCAATTCAACATCGGCAGGGCGCGTAGCTACTTCTTCTTGCTTGGCATCGAGACTTTGATGCCTTGGGCGGACTTGGTCACGCGAGAGCGATTGGCTCCGGTACCCTTCTTTTTCTTGGGCTGGGCCTGGGCCACGCCCTCGAGTGCGCGGGCCTCGGCCTCGCGAGCGGTGCGATCTTCGCGGCGCTGCGCCATGTCGGCGGCGACGCGCTTGGCAAAACGCTCGGCCGTCGAACCCGTCGAGCTCACCTTGCCGCCACCGCGACCCAGGCGGACGCGCACACCGCGGCCAAAACCAGTTGCGGCATGACGACGACGCGGCTTGAGCGAATCCATCATCGTGGCGAGCTTAAAGAAAACCGAGCAGGTAAAGACCACGATGACAGCCAAGATAACCATCTGGCCCATCGACAGGTTGGCAATAGACAGCAGCTCCGGGAATCCGATAACGCCCACCAAGATGCCGGCGACTACAAACACAAAGAGCACCACACGTAAGGGCGTGAGAGGCTGCGAGATGCGCCAGATCAGGCTGACGCTCGCCGCGCACGACGTAAGCAGGCACATCGTAGACAGCGTGAGCTGGCTAAAGCCAAACACGCGCGCAACAAAGATATCGAGCGCCGCAGCCAAAATGACCGCAATCGACGCCGGCAGTGCCCGCTTGAGCACGTTCGTCAGGAACGACCCCTTCACGCGAGCATTGTTGGGCTCCAGGCCCAACACAAAGCCCGGCGCGCCGATGCAGAAGAAGTTAATGAGCGTCATCTGGATGGGCTCGAAGGGGTACGGCGGCAGCGCGATGCACAGCGCCGCCAGCCCCATCGAGAAGAGCGTCTTGGTCAGGAACAGCGAGGCCGAACGCTGCAGGTTGTTGATGGAGCGACGGCCCTCGGCCACCACGGCGGGCATCGAGGCAAAGTCGTTGTCGACGAGTACGATCTCGGCCACGTTACGTGCGGCATCGGAACCGGCCGCCATGGCGACGGAGCAGTCGGCCTCCTTGAGCGCCAGCACGTCGTTGACGCCGTCGCCCGTCATGGCCACGGTGTGCTCGCGGCGCTTGAGCGCCTGCACGAGCTCGCGCTTCTGCTGCGGGGTCACACGACCAAAGACATGGTAGCGGTCCACAGCGGCATCGAGCTTGGCCGGCGTATCGAGCGTCGTGGCGTCCACATAAGCGTCCGCTCCCGGCACGCCCACCACGCGCGCGATCGACGACACCGTACGCGGGTCGTCGCCACTGATCACGTTGAGGGTCACGCCCTGCTCGTTAAAGTAGCCGATGGTCTCGGCCGCCGAGGTACGAATCTCGTCGCGGATGGTCACAAAGCCCACGGGCTCGGCCTCGCCCACCATATCGCCATCGGGCGTAAAGCCGTCCACGCGCGCCACCACGAGCACGCGGCAGGTATCGGCAAGCTCGGCGACACGGTTCTCGACCTGCGAAAACACACGCTCCGAAAGCACAAACTGCGCGGCGCCCATCACATAGGAGCCCTGCGCAAACGAAGCGCCACTCCATTTTTTAGACGACGAGAACGGAATGACCGACAGCGGCTCAGACACCTCGACCGCCCGATCAGCGTAATAGTTGAGCAGCGCCTGGCAGGTCTCGTTGGCATCGGCCGAAGTCGCACGCGCCACGTTAGCCAGCGCAAAATCGAGCACTGTGGTATCGACGGGAACAGCCGCCTCCTCCGAGTCCACGCCAAAGCCAACACCCTCAACAGGCAGCGGGTAGGTGCCCTCGACCTCCATGCGGCCCGACGTGATGGTACCCGTCTTGTCCAGGCACAGCACGTCGACGCGAGCGAGCGTCTCGATGCAGTAGAGCTGCTGCGCCAGCACCTTGCGGCGGGCCAGACGCACCGTGGCGATGGCGAGCACCGACGAGGTCAGCAGCACCAGGCCTTGCGGGATCATGCCCAGCAGGGCGCCCACCGTGGACAGCAGCGCCGACGAAGGCACATGACCGGCCAACAGCTCGGAGAAGCACCAGGAAAGCGCGCTACCGCCCGGGGTTCCCGCGGCATCCCACAGCTCGCTCACACTCGAGGCAAACAACGCCAAACCGAGCGGGATCATGATGATGCTCGCAAAGCGCACGATGGCATTAAGCGCGTTCATGATCTCGGAATTGACCTTTTTGACGTACTTGGCCTCGTTATTAATTTTGGCCACGTAGTTGTCGGCGCCGACATGAATCACGCGGGCGCGCAGCAGGCCCGAGTCGATAAAGCTGCCGCTCATGAGCTCGGAACCGGGCTGTTTCTTAATAAGGTCGCTCTCGCCCGTCAGCAGGCTCTCGTTCACGAGTGCCTCGCCCGAAACCACCACGGCGTCAGCGGGAATCTGATCGCCGCGCCCCAGGCGGATGATGTCATCGAGCACGATCTGGTCCAAGTCGAGCTCCACCTCGGCGCCGTCGCGCACCGCGATGGCCTTCTTGGAGGTCAACAGCGTAAGCTTATCGACCATCTTCTTGGAACGCATGGACTGAATGACGCCAATAGCGGTATTGAGGAACACCACGAACAGGAACGTCAGATTCTTAAACGAACCGGTCAAAATGACCAGGAACGCCAAGATCACGTTGATCAAATTGAACAGCGTGCAGAGGTTCTCGATGATGAGCTCTTTGACCGACTTGGTCTTGAGCTCCATGTTGCGGTTGATCTTACCGGCGGCGATGCGCTCCTCGACCTCGGCGGTCGAGAGTCCGCGCTCGATATCCGTTGCTGCCATACCACGTCCCATCACGTCGCGTCGGTATAAGAAAAACCGCCCGGACCATGCGAGGTTCGGACGGTCTCACGTTCGATGGTGCCCCATGTTGGATTCGAACCAACGGCCTTCTGCTCCGGAGGCAGACGCTCTAATCCCCTGAGCTAATAGGGCCAACGTTTGGCATTATACCCAAGTGCACCACGGGCTATCAAAATAAAAGAAAAAGCTTTGCAATTCCGAGGAAGACGCGGCGCAACGGCCCACTTTAGAAGGCAAAAGCGAGTCAGATAGTATAAACTCTCATGCACCATATATACACGGCTCGCGATGCGGGCCGTTTTTGCAAGGGTTACCCATCGAGGTGAGAGGCACACCATGATTGCAATTTTAAAGCAGAGCGCCAGCGACGAGGCCGTCAGCCATATCGTCAGCTGGATTGAGAAAAAGGGTCTGAAGACCGATGTCTCGCGCGGCGAGAACGAGACAATCATCGGCCTGGTGGGCGATACGACCAAGATCGACCCGTTCCTGCTCGAGTCCATGGACGTCGTCGAGCGCGTACAGCGCGTCTCCGAGCCGTTCAAGCGCGCCAACCGCAAGTTCCACCCCGAGGACTCCGTCATCGACTGCGGCCACGGCGTACATGTAGGCGGCGATCAGTTCCAGGTCATCGCCGGCCCATGCTCCGTCGAGGGCGAGAACCTCATCCGCATCGCCCGCCGCGTGAAGGCCGCCGGCGCCACGATGCTGCGCGGCGGTGCCTACAAGCCCCGCACCTCCCCCTACGCCTACCAGGGCATGGGCCCCGCCGGCCTCGACCTGCTGTGCGAGGCGTCTGCCGAGCTCGACATGCCGATCGTCACCGAGATCATGGATCCACGCGACGTGCAGGTCTTCCTGGACAAGAAGATCGACGTCATGCAGATCGGCGCCCGCAACGCCCAGAACTTCCCCCTGCTCAAAGAGGTCGGCAAGACCAAGACTCCGATTTTGCTCAAGCGCGGCATGTCCGGCACGATCGATGAGCTGCTCATGGCCGCCGAGTATATCATGAGCGAGGGCAACGATAACGTCATCCTGTGCGAGCGCGGCATCCGCACCTTCGAGACCCGCACCCGCAACACCTTCGACCTCAACGCCGTGCCGGTGCTGCACCACCTGTCGCACCTGCCCGTCGTCGCCGACCCCAGCCACGCCACCGGCTACACCCGCTACGTTGAGCCTATGGCGCTCGCTGCGACCGCCTGCGGTGCCAACGGCCTGGAGATCGAGGTCCACGACGAGCCGAGCCGCGCCTGGTCAGACGGCGCCCAGGCCCTCACCCCCGATCAGTTCGACGACACCATGCGCCGCATCCGAGCCATCCGCGAGGTCGTCTGCCAAGAGACCATGGAGTAGCCCATGGGTACGGTGAGAAACGCGCGCGTTAACCAGGGCGGCCCCAAGTGCGCCGGCATCGTCGGCCTTGGTCTCATCGGCGGCAGCTTTGCCCGCGGCTATGCGCAGGCGGGCGTCCGCGTGCTGGCCTGGGACCCCGATGACGACGTCATGACGGCCGCCAGCATGGGCACTGTCGCCGGAGAGCTCAACGACGAGACGCTCGGCGAATGCGACATCATCGTGCTGGCCTGTTACCCCGAGGCATGCATCGAGTGGCTCGAGGCGCACGCCCAGGCGCTCGCCGACGCCACCGACACCGAGGCCATCATGGGCCCCGTGGTGATCGACACGGTGGGCGTCAAGGGCATCGTGTGCGAGCGCGCCTTTGAGCTTGCCCGTGAGCACGGCTTTTACTTTGTGGGCGCGCACCCCATGGCGGGCACGCAGTACTCGGGCTATGCGCACTCCCGCGCCGACCTGTTCCAGGGCGCCCCGCTGGTGCTCGTACCGCCCGCGGTGGACGATGCGCTCAAGCTGGAGCTTTTGGGCCAGGTGCGCGAGATGGTGCGCCCCTTGGGCTTTGGCAAGTTCAGCGTGACCAGCGCCGCCGAGCACGACCGTGTCATCGCCTTCACGAGCCAGCTTGCGCACGTGGTATCCAACGCCTACGTCAAAAGCCCCACTGCCCAGGTCCACCACGGCTTTTCGGCCGGTAGCTACCGCGATCTCACCCGCGTGGCGCACCTCAACCCGCAAATGTGGTCCGAGCTCATGATCGACGACGCCGACGCGCTCGCCTTCGAGATCGACCATCTGATCGAATCGCTTGGCGCCTACAGCCGCGCGCTCAAGGACCGCGACCAGCGCTATCTGGAGAATCTCCTTGCCGAGGGCGACCGCATTAAGCGCGCACTCGACGACGAGGCCTCCCACTAGACAACCCATCACGCCAGGTCGAAAGGACCGAAGCTTATGGCGATTACCATCGATATCGACACTGCACGCCCCTACC
>CAUCXP010000137.1 GCA_958446785.1 uncultured Collinsella sp.
CAGCTGCTTGTAGGAACGCAGTTCATTGCGTACCAGGGCGGTCACGGTCTCCTCGTGCGTGGGGCCCAGCACAAACTCACGACCGTGACGGTCATCAAAGCGCACGAGCTCCTTGCCATAGGCATCGATTCGGCCGGACTCGCGCCATAGCTCAGCATCGACCATAATGGGCATCATGAGCTCCTGGGCACCGGCAGCGTCCATCTCGTCACGCACGATATTCTCGATCTTGCGGATCGAGCGCCATGCGAGCGGCAGATAGGAATACAGGCCGGCGGCCTCCTTGCGGATCATGCCGGCACGGAGCAGCAGGCGGTGGCTGGCGAGCTCAGCGTCCGCCGGATCCTCTTTAAGCGTCGGCGCATAGAGCTTAGACATATACATTGCTCGAGTCATTTACTTCTCCTCAATAAGTTTGTCGACCTCGGCCATCAGAGCGTCGACAATTTGATTCTCAGCTACTTTACCAATGATCTGGCCATGCGAAAAGAGCAGGCCCTGACCTCGTCCACAGGCCACGCCTAGGTCGGCGTCGGAAGCCTCGCCGGGGCCATTAACGGCACACCCCATCACGGCGATCGAAAGCGGCGCGGAGTAGTTCTTAAGCCGCTCGGTGACCTCCTCGGCAATGGGAATAAGGTTAACCTGGCAGCGAGCGCACGTAGGGCACGAGACGATCTCCGGACCACGGCGGCGCAGGCCCAGCGACTGCAGAATACCCCAAGCGACCGGCGGCTCCTCGACCGGATCGGCCGTGAGCGACACACGCATGGTGTCACCGATGCCTTCGGAAAGCAAGATACCCAAGCCTACAGAGCTCTTGATGGTGCCCTGCAGCTTGGTACCGGCCTCCGTCACACCCAGATGAAGCGGAACATGGGGAATCTCGCGCGACAGGGCTCGATAGGTATCAAGCGTCGTCTGTACACTATGGGCCTTGGCGGAAAGCACGATGTTGGTAAAGCCGCGGTCCTCAAAGTGCTGCACAAAACGCTCGCTCGACATCACGAGCTTCTCGGGCTGCGTGAGGTCTTCGCGCTCGGCGATGTCCTGCTCGAGCGAACCGGCGTTGACACCGATGCGAATCGCACAGCCCGCAGCGCCGGCGGCGTCGATGACGGCATCGACCTTAGCCCAATCACCGATATTGCCGGGATTGATGCGCAGCTTGGCGGCACCAGCCTCGACGGCGCCGATGGCGAGCTTATGGTTAAAGTGAATATCGGCAACAATCGGCACCGGAGACTCAGCACAGATGGTACGAAAGCCCTCGAGCGCGGCCTCGGTGGGCACGCTCACACGCACGATATCGCAGCCAGCCTGCGCCAACGCGCACACTTGCGCAAGCGTTGCCTGGGCATCGGCGGTATCGGTGCAGGTCATGGACTGAACCACCACCGGCGCGCCGCCGCCGATCTGCATGCCGCCCACATGCACGGGGCGCGTCAGCTCGCGCGGCAAAGAATGGGATAGAGACAATCCAAACACTCCCCTACAGAATAAATCGAAGGATGTCGGAACGAAGCATATAGACAAACAGCAGTGCGAAGAGCGCGATGCCCACATAGCTCACAATCGTCTGAGCTTTGAGAGGCAGCTCGCGACCCGCAATCTTTTGAATGATCTCAATTAGCAGCTTGCCGCCGTCGAGCGGCGGGATAGGCAGCAAGTTCATAAAGCCCAGTGAGAACGAAATGAGCGCGGCAAACGACAAGAACGTGATGGGACCGGCAGCAGCTGCCTGCGAAGACATGACGCTAATACCCA
This sequence comes from uncultured Collinsella sp., assembly GCA_958446785.1. Taxonomy (GTDB): domain Bacteria; phylum Actinomycetota; class Coriobacteriia; order Coriobacteriales; family Coriobacteriaceae; genus Collinsella. The sequence continues at coordinate 1,768 of CAUCXP010000137.1, forward strand.
CGATCGAAGAGGACTGATCGAGGATCTCCATCGTATGCTGCGGCTGGAGCAGGCGCATCACGCCCTCCGCTGTCTGCGCAACATACGAAAAGGAGAGGCGCGCCGAGGTGATTGGGTCCAAACGGACCACCTGCGTAGAGGCATAAACGCCCAGACGTTCGCCCTCTTTGAGTGCGACCGAGGTCGAGCACTGCTTGCCATCGCGCTCATACTCAATAGCGATATCGTCCTTACCGGCGGCCTTGCCGATGGCATCGTAGACGTCCATCCAAGTGGAACATGAGTCACCGTCAACCGAAAGGATCGCATCACCGGACTCGATACCCGCCTTGGCGGCAATAGACCCATCGTCAACCTGACCGATCACGTTGGTATCGATCGGCACGGTGACACCCGCAATGGAATAGATGCTCATAAGGAGCAAAAAGCCCGTCAGGATATTGACAATAATGCCCGCGAGCAGCATAAAGGCACGCTTGAGAAAGCCCTGGCCAAGATAGGTGTGCGAGCGCTCTTGCGCCAAGAAATCAGCCTCACCGCACGGCAGCTCCCACACATCGCCCTCGGCAGTCGCATGCGCTCGATTGAACCGGCGGCCGTCAAAGGTGGTGTAACCCGCAGCGTCTCGAGGCAGTGTCTGATACTTGGTGGGATAGTAGCTCGGTGAGGGCTTCTCCCCTTCCTCATACCAAGGTGCGATGGAGCCCCAGCCCAGCAACAGAGCACAAGCCTCGAGCACATCCTCCTCGGAAAGCTCGAGCTCGACAGCAAGGTCGGCCACGGTCACGCGACCATGACGGTAGATAGCCGCGAGCACGCGATCGGCGCACGAGACATCGGTCGGATCCATACCGCAGATGGCAGCGTAGCCACCCAGCAGCAGCGGGGTCACGCCAAACTTGGTTCCAATGCGACGCGACGTGTAATGGATGTCAAAGCGGCACGGCAGGCCCAAAAAGAACTCGGTCACACGGACGCCGCAGGCACGCGCCGCCAAAAAGTGGCCGCCCTCGTGCAAAAACACGAGGACGGAAAGCATCAGCAGACCCCAAAAGACCGATGAAAGAACGCTCAGAACAGTATCCATAAAACGAAAAAGCAATCCTTATGGGTTAGGAACGGGTTGCGGCGAGCACCTGCGCAGCTATTTCACGCGCCCACGCATCGATGTCGCGAAGCTGCTCAAACGAATCGACCGTCTGCGCATCGTGAGCATCCATGCAAGATTCCACAATGCGATCGATATCAGTAAAGCTGCAGCCATCGTGCAGGAAGGCATCGACGGCGACCTCGTTGGCGGCATTGAGCACGCACGGCATGGTGCCACCCGTCTTGCCGGCACGCTCGGCCAGTGCCAGACAGCGGAAGGTATCCATGTCGGCAGCATCAAACGTGAGCTGCCCCAGCTCGCGAAAATCGATACGAGGCGCCGGGGTATCCCAACGCTCGGGATACGAGAACGCGAACTGGATGGGAATACGCATGTCGGAAGCACCGAGATGCGCCATCACAGAGCCGTCGGCGAACTCGACCATAGAGTGAATCTTGGACTGACGCTGCACGACCACGTTAATGAAATCGAGGTCGCAGTTGAACAGATGCATGGCCTCAATGCGCTCCAGGCCCTTGTTCATGAGGGTGGCGGAGTCGATGGTGATCTTGGCACCCATGGCCCACGTGGGATGTGCGAGGGCATCGGCACGCGTCACGCGGTCGAGATCGCCGCGCGTGCGGCCAAAGAACGGACCGCCCGAGCAGGTGAGCCAAATACAATGAGCCTCGCGTGGGTTCTCCCCCAGATAGCACTGGTAGATGGCGGAGTGCTCAGAGTCGACTGGAATTAGCTGGCCCGGTTGTGCCAACGGCATAAGCAAGTCGCCACCGACGACGAGGGACTCCTTGTTGGCAAGGGCAAGGCGCTTATTTGAGGTCAAGGCCGCATGGCTCGCCTCCAGACCGGCGGCACCCACAATAGCGACGAGCACGCAGTCGACATCGTCGCGACGCGCGAGCTCGCAAACCGCCTGCGCGCCAACGCCGAGCTTCGTTCCCTCGGGCAACTCCTGCAGCACGGCGTCATCGCCATGAGCGACATCGGCCACGGCAACCGCCGAAACCGAGAACTCGCGGGCAGCGGCAACAAGCTCGGAGGTACTGGAGTTAACGGACAGCGCCGTCACCTGCAGTCGATCGGCATGCTGACGGCACACATCGAGCGCCTGGGTGCCGATGGAGCCCGTACAGCCCAGGATGGCAACGCGAAGGCGTCCGTCGGGACCATACGTCGTCTGGAATGACATTACAGCACGCCTCCGATCATCAGCATCAGCTGCGCGGTGATGCAGCCGAAGATAAGCGAATCGCTACGATCGAGCATGCCGCCGTGGCCCGGGATAAGGTTACCGGAATCCTTAACGCCCACACCGCGCTTGATGCGCGACTCGATAAGGTCGCCGATAACGCCCAGAATGGACACGACCACGCCGCACAGCAGCGCATAGGGCAGGCTGAGCTTGTAGAAATGCGTCGCCCACAGGATGAGCCAAATCAAAACCGAGCCCAAGATGCCGCCAACAAACCCCTCCCAGCTCTTTTTGGGAGAGATCTTGGGAACCATCTTGTGCTTGCCAATACGGCTGCCCACGATGTAGGCAAACGAATCGGAGACCCAAAGGGACGCGCAAACGCCCACCGAAAGCAGGGCGCCGGCAAAACCGGGCACGGCATCGCGCAGCAGCACGATAGCCGACAGCATAAAGCCAGTGTAGATGGGACCCATAAGCGTCACGGCTACATCCGAGATGCGGGTACGCGGCGACCAGACATACCAAATGCCCACAGCGAGCATCAGGGCAAAAAGCAGGGCATTCAGCAACATCGAATCGCCCAACGCCGACAGCGGAAAGAGTACGGCGGCAGCGATACCCATGCGCTCGTTAGCCATCTTTCCATCGAGCCTTGTCATACGGAAAAACTCATAGCAGCACAGACCGCTCATGACGGAAACAAAGATGGCCGTGGGCACGATACCCAAAACCAGGCACAGGATAAAGACAACGGCGTAGACGATACCGGCGGCGGCACGGGTAATAAAGCCCGCCAGCCACGAACCGGTGCCGCTCTTAGCTGCAGGCGCTCCCGCAGTGGCAGCTTTACGCGCAGGCGTCTTGGGAGCAGATGCCTTGGGACGATCGGACACGATTAAGCCTCCTCGGTCTTGCTCAGTCCACCAAACCTACGGTCACGGCCCTGATAGGCCAAAATAGCGTCGACAAGGCCCCAACGATCAAAGTCGGGTTACGACGTGTCTTGGCATCAAAGTTGGTACCGCCATT
>CAUCXP010000138.1 GCA_958446785.1 uncultured Collinsella sp.
TCGCGGAAGCAGAACTCGGCATAGCGCACATAGGCGTCGACGGTCTTGCGGTTGAGCCAGTCGCCCTGGTTGAACAGGGCGGCGGGGGAGTCAAAGTGATGCAGGGACACATAGGGCTCGACGCCATACTTTTTGCAGCAGGCGAACAACTCGTGGTAGTGCTTAACGCCCTCGGCGAGGGGCTCGGCATCGTCGCCGTTGGGGAAGATGCGAGTCCAGGCGATGGACACACGGATGGCGTTGAGTCCATGCTCGGCAGAAAGGCGGATATCCTCCTCGTAGCGGTTGTAGAAATCACTGGCCGGGTCGGGCAAAAAGCGACCCTGGGCGACAAGGTAATCGTCCCACATGGTCTTACCCTTGCCTGCCACCTTCGTGGAACCTTCCGTTTGGTACGCGGCGGTTGCGGCGCCCCAAACAAAGCCCTTCGGCAGCTGCTGTACGCGGTTTAGCAAAGACATATGCATACACCCTCTCGTCTCGCTGTTCGATATTGTGCGTTTGCGCTCAGGAGGCTCCCTGGTTAGCGTTCAGCGGTGAAAAAGCCCGATAAACACTATCTTAAAATGATTAGAACCAAAATGAGCACGTGAACATTTGACAATGAGCACGTTAACATCCGGCTGGGATGTATAGAAACAAAACAACTTCAAACAGCCGCGAACGGTTGTATTTGTTCGGTAAGCGGTTTTGATTGACAGAAGTTTTCATGTTGTGGTATATGGCTCGGGTATCATGAGCACGTTATCAATGTATGTACGATGCGCCATGGGTGCGGGGAATAGTTGGGAAGCAGGTTAGCGTGGAAGGCATGGCTCAGCAGACAAGGAATGGTCGTTCGGCGAGCGCGGCAGAGGTTGCGGCGCTCGCTGGCGTGAGCCGCCAGACTGTGTCTCGTGTGGTCAACGGTATGCCCAACGTGACGGAAAAGACGCGCAAGCGTGTGCTGGCCGCCATGGAAGAGCTGGGCTTTCGTCCCAATTTTGCTGGAGCGGCGTTGCGCGGCGGGTCGTATCGTTCTATTGGCCTGTGCATGTACAACATCACACGTGTCGGTAACCTGGCGACGCTCGAGGGTATCATGCAAGCGGCGCGCGAGCACGATTTTGCCGTCACTATGATCGAGATGGGCGGCGACAAGCCCTATGCACTTGCCGATGCCTCGCGCCGCATGGTCGAGCGACCCGTCGACGGCATGATTCTCAACATGAACCGCATGGCTCCCGATTTTGAGGAGTTTGTTCCCCAGCCGGGAGTGCGAACGGTCATCCTGTCCATGTATGCGCATCCGCGCTGCACGACGATCGACTCCGACCAGTATGGTTCGTGCGAGCTGTTGACCAATTATCTGCTGGAACATGGTCATTCGAATATGCGGTTTGTGGCGGGTCCGGAAAACTCGATTTCCTCGCGTTTTCGTGAGGCCGGTTGGCGCGATACGCTGGGTCGTGCTCATGTCGATGCCGCTCCGATGCTGCGTGGCGATTGGAGTGCGGACAGTGGGTACACCATGGGCGAGCGGATTGCGGCCGAGGTGCTTGCCGGCGGGTCGCAGGCGCCGACTGCCGTGCTTGCGGCAAATGACCAGATGGCGCTGGGCGTTATCGCCGCGCTCGAGAATGCGGGCCTGTCCGTGCCCGACGACGTGAGCGTGGCTGGTATCGACGACGCACTCGAGGGACTTGTTCCTCACAATCGGCTGACGACGCTGCGATTTGATTTGCGCGGTGTCGGTAAGCTTGCGTTTGAGGCGGCGATTGGAGAGAGCTCGTCTATCGAGGCGATTCATGTGCCGAGTACGCTGGTCGAACGCTCGACTGTTAGGGACATACGGGGTTAGGTCCTACTCCGTTTGTCTCGATCTGTAACAGGTAGACGGTCAAAAGCGGGCTACGTGTTACAGATTTAGATTCTTCGGAAAGAGCAATCCTGTTCATCTCAATCTGTAACAGCTGGGGCCGAAATACTCGGCTAGATGTTACAGATCGAGACAAACGGCTTCCGACCTGCACAAAAAGGCCGGGGGCGGCGCGCCGTGTGACGTGCCGCCCCCGGCTGAGAAATGGGGACAGGTTATGTGGGCAGGCGACCCCGCCAGCCGCTAGTCCAGACGACGGGTCTGCGCTACGTGCTTATACCAATATGCGCTTGCCTTGGGCGTGCGCTTCTGGGTTTCAAAGTCAACGTAGAAGAAGCCGTAACGCTTGTTGTAGCCATTGGTCCAGGAGAACTGATCCTGCAGGCTCCACAGGAAGTAGCCGCCCACGTTGACGCCCACCTCCATGGCCTTAAGCAACCAGCGCAGGTGCTGCTCGATGTAGTCGATGCGCGGCTGGTCGTCCACAAAACCGTCCTTGTAGGGGTCCTTGTAGCCCATGCCGTTCTCGGTGATGAAGATCTGCTTGTAGTTGGGGTAGCGCTGCTTAATGTAGACGAGCAGGTCGAACAAACCCTCGGGATAGATGATCCAGTCCCAGTCGGTGGTGGGGATGCCAGGCTTGTTCACATGCTCGCCAATACCCTTGACGCGCCAACGGCCGGTGCCCTTCTCGCCCGTACCGTTGTGGTGCAGGTCGTTCTCGCCGTCGTAAGCCTTCAAGAAGCGGCACTGGTAGTTGTTAACGCCCAGGTAGTCGTTGTAGAGCGCGGCCTCGCGCATAATCTCGAGGTCCTCGTCTAGGATCTCGATGGTGCCGCCCGAGACGGCAGCCAGGCGGTTGGCGCACTCGAGGGTGTCGGGGGCATACTCGCCGCGGAAGGTGGCGTCGAGCAGGAACTGGTTTTGCAGCACGTGCTCGTTGTTGGCGGCCTTGATGTCGGCGGGGTCGTTCTCGTTGAGCGGGTACTTAAACTCCAGCGACTGGATGACGCCGATTTTGCCCTTAAAGCCGCCGTTGTGGAAGGCCAGCACGGCCTTGGCGTGGGCGAGCATCATGTTGTGCTCGCACTGGAAGGCCTCGGCCAGGTGAGCTTTGACGCCACCGGGGAAGGTGCCCTCGATGTAGGTGTTGGAGGCGTCGGCCCAGATCTCGTTAAAGGTGAACCAATAGGTCACTTGGTCGGCGTACTCCTTAAAGCAGAAGGTGGCAAAGTTCACAAAGGCGTCGATGGTCTCGCGGTTGAGGAAGTCGCCCTTATCAAAGAGGGGCAGCGGCGTGTCGAAGTGATGCAGCGTGACAAACGGCTCAACGTGGTGCTTGTGGCACTCGGCGAAGAGGTCGTGGTAGAACTGGACGCCCTCGGGGTTTATCTCGCCGGTGCCGTTGGGGAAGATGCGGCTCCAGGCAATGGAGAGGCGAATGCCGTTGATGCCGAACTCCTCGCACAGCTCCAGATCGACGGGGTACTGGTTGTAGAAGTCCGAAGCGGGATCGGGGGAGAAACGGCCCTGGGCTTCCAGGAAGTCGTCCCAGGCAACCTTGCCCTTACCGTGGGTGCGGGTCTCGCCCTCTACCTGGTAGGCAGCAGTGGCGCCGCCAAAGACAAAGTCCTCGGGAAACTGCGCAGGCGGGTTGGTGACGCTAGCAGGGTTAACGGACATGATGATCCAATCGTCTAAATCGAAGGGCCAGCCGGTCTTGGATGGTCGGCTGGCCCTGAGTGTTACTTACTTCGAGAGTTGCTCGGAGACGAAGGCGAGAGACTTGTCGCCGTTCTGGGAGAGCTCGATGTACTGCTTACCACGGCAGGCAACGCACTTGTTGCCCACGCGCTCGCAGTCCTTCTGCAGGTCGGCCAGGTAGCTGGCGGCCTGCGGGGCCAGGACGACTAGATCAAAGTCGGGGAGCATGTCCACGTGGTTGCCATAGGCCTCGGCAGCGGTTTCAAGATTGATGCCGCGCTCCTTGGCAGCCTTGGCCAGCGCGTTGGCGAGCAGGCCCGAGGTACCGCCGCCCTGGCAGAGCACGAGCACGCGCTTGCCGTTGAGGTCGCTGGCGGTCGTTGCCTCGGCAGCGGGTGCTGCGGAAGCGGCGGGGACGTCGGCCTTCACGGCCTCGGCAGCAGCGCCGGCGGCAACGCTCTTGGCGTCAGCCTTGCCCTGGAAGGCGTCGTTGAGCTTGGCGGCCTTCTCGGCGTTCTTGGCGGCGAGCTCCTCCTGGGAAATCTCGGCCTCCTCGGCGCACTTCTGGGCGTCATAGGCACGGAAGAACGGATAGTACAGGATAAAGTCGACGACCAGGATAAGGGCGAGCATCACAAAGGCGAGCGGCTGGAAGCCCAGGCCCATGATGGTGCCGATGGGGCCGGGGACGGTCCAGGGCAGGGTGTACATAAAGCCGTTCATGCCCAAGAAGTCGATAAAGATCTTGAGGATCCAGATGTTGGCGATCGGGGCAAAGACAAACGGGACAAAGAAGACGGGGTTGAGCACGATGGGTGCGGCGAACAGCAGCGGCTCGTTGACGGCAAAGCAGACGGGGACGATAGCGGCCTTACCAACGGCGCGCATCTCCTGAGACTTGGCCAGGAAGCAGAACATAAAGACCAGGACGAGCGTGGCGCCGGTGCCGCCCATGCAGACGACGAAGTACTGGGCACCCTGGGTCAGGACAGCGGAAGCGTGCTGGCCGGCCTGGAACGCAGCCAGGTTGTCGGTCATGTTGGCAACGAGAGCGGCGGCGATGGCGGGCTCGACGATCGAGGGGCCGTGGACGCCCACGAACCAGAACAGGCTCATGGCGCCGTAGATCACAGCGAGGCCGATGTAGCCATCGGCAGCGGTGAACAGGGGCTGGAACACCTGGATGACACCCTGGGCAAAGCAGAAGCCAAAAGCAGCGCGGAAGACGATGTCAAAAACCCAAAAGACGGTGATGCAGACGGAGAAGGGGATGATGTCCTTAAAGGTCTGCGAGATGTTGGGCGGAACCTGCTCGGGCATCTTGACGGTGATGTTGCGCTTAATGAAGAACTTGTAGATGATGCCGGTCACAAACGCAGCGATGAAAGCGGTCAGCAGGCCCTTGGAACCAAGGTAGGTGGTGTTGAAACCGCTGGCAGCGTCCGTGGCGATGGTGTCGCTCGAAAGGAGCAAGAAGCCGATGATGGCCGCGCACATGCACGAGATGAAGTTGATCTGGTTGTT
>CAUCXP010000139.1 GCA_958446785.1 uncultured Collinsella sp.
AAGAGCGATTTCCGCGCTGTGAAGGTCAAGGCATGCGAGGCCGTCAAGAAGTCCAAGAAGCTGCTGAACTTTACGCTCGACGACGGTACCGGTACCGACCGCACCATCCTCTCCGGCATCCATGAATACTATGAGCCCGAGGACCTGGTCGGCAAGACCTTGCTCGCCATCACCAACCTGCCCCCGCGCAAGATGATGGGCATTCCCAGCTGCGGCATGCTCATCAGCGCTATCCACGAGGAGGATGGTGAGGAGCGTCTCAACCTGATCCAGCTTGACGCTTCTATTCCCGCCGGCGCAAAGATGTACTAGGGGGTTACGGCGTTTTACCAAACGCCGTAACCGCTCGACGCTGCGCGGGCCGCATTTGGACAATCTGACGTTCAACTTCAAGGGCGCGACCAGAAGGTCAGCGCCCTTTCGTTTCACGTCACCTTGTCTCAAATGCGGCCCGCTCGCTGACGTTGTCAATACATCGGCGTTGCCTTGGCCGTCAATAGTCATTGGGGACGTTCTTAAACGACTACCCAACGGCTATTGAGCACATGGCTCGCATGGCAGCCGTCTCTTTTATGTTTCCTTTAGCCGTTGCTGCCTAGGATGGGGGTTAGTCGGTAGGAAGGGAGCGTCTATATGGACGACGCGAGCGAGCGTGCAATCGAAGAGGACATGCTCGATCAGTTCAATTACTTTGACGATGAGGATGAGGAGCTAATCGATCGTCGCGAGCCGGCATCGCTTGACTCATTTGATCTGGTCGATGAAGAGACTGATGAGGTTGAGGACGAATCAACGGAGCCCCCACAGTCTTCGCGTCTTGACTCGCTGCTTTCGAGAGCCCCCATGCACCACGGTGTTCGTGCCGGCGCACTCCATATGAAAACAGACTGGCACCAGATCGTGACGGCAGGCGATGAGCTTGCCGTCGATGCGCCGCTCACCGATAAGTCATCCATCATCTGCCGCACCGGTATGCTTATGCTCGCGAGCGGAACGGGTGCCTGGCGTGTACGCGATACCATGAATCGCGTTGCCGCCGTACTCGGTGTCACCGTCCACGTTGACTTAAGTCTTCTGTCGTTTGAGTGCACCTGCATCGAAGATGGCCACTGCTTTAACGAGGTTGTCAGCCTGCCCACAACGGGAGTCAATACCCATCGCATTTGGATGATGGAGAGCTTCCTAAAGGAAATCGAGACGTATGGGCGCCGGTTTACCGTGCACGAATACCACGAGATGCTCAAGACCGTTGAGAGTTCAAAACCCGATTACTCTCCCTGGCAACAGGGCCTTGCGGCAGCTTGTGCTTGCGGCGCCTTCGTCTTTTTGCTCGGCGGCGGCCCTATCGAGATGGCCTGCGCATTCGTAGGCGCTGGTGTCGGCAACTTTGCTCGCTCTCATATTCTCAAGCAGGGTCTTGGCCAGTTTAGCGCGCTGACGATTGGCGTTGCGCTCGCTTGCGTTTCGTATCTGCTGGCATTGCTCGGCCTTGGCCAGGTCGTACCGGGGGCAATGTCGCACCAAGAAGGCTATATCGGCGCCATGCTCTTTGTGATTCCCGGCTTTCCCCTCATTACGGCAGGCCTCGACATCGCTAAGCTCGATATGCGAAGCGGCATTGAGCGTCTTTCGTATGCCGTGTCGATTATTGTGATGGCGACCCTTGTGGGCTGGATGGTTGCCGAGTGTGTGGGGCTGGCACCGGATGACTTTATCCCGCTCGGGCTCTCACCGTTGGCTCTTACACTCTTGCGTGTGGTGATGAGCTTCGTCGGTGTATTTGGCTTCTCGGTTATGTTCAACAGCCCGGTAAAGATGGCCGCGGCAGCTGGGCTGATCGGCGCCGTGTCCAATACCTTGCGCCTTACGCTCGTCGATGCGCCGACGCTGTTTCCCTTTCTGGGCCTGAGCGTAGGTATGCCTCCCGAGGCGGCAGCGTTTATTGGCGCGCTGGTATCGGGGCTGCTCGCGAGCTTAGCCGAAATCAAGCTCACCTACCCACGTATCGCCCTCACGGTGCCATCGATTGTCATTATGGTGCCGGGCTTGTATCTGTATCGCTCGATGTATTACATGTGCACCTTCGACACGGTCAATATGCTCGGCTGGTTTGTGCGTGCAGTGCTCATTGTGGCGTTTCTGCCCGTTGGCCTGGGCGTGGCGAGAACCCTCACCGACTCTCGCTGGCGCCACACCAGCTAATTGGTGCAAGGGGGACAGGTTGCTTTGCACCAAATGAGTTGCGGTGAAATAGGGACTGAATTGCTGCTTAAAGGGTCAAAACAGTCCGTATTCCACTGCAACTTATGGGGTCGGGGGATTATTGGTGCCCCGCATCTTCACAAACTCAACGCTTACGAAGCGCGGGGTTTTCGTGCTAGGCTGGTTCCACCACATAAGTAGTCGCAGACGCACGTATCACGGGCGGGCGAGATGAAGTCCCAACAGCTCCATCTCGTCCGCCCGTTTTTGTTGCGTGGTGCCGCGGCGTAACACAGAAAGGATTTTGCCCTTTATGCCTATCAACAAACGAGAGAGCCTGCTGTTCACCTTTATCATGTGCTTTTGCATGGTGCTCTGGATGAGCATCTACAACGTTGCCCTGCAGCATGGGGCCATTAACGGCGAGGTTGTTGCCGCCGCGTGGCTCGGCTTCCCCGTTGCCTACGTTTTTGCCATGTGCTGCGACTGGTTTGTCGCCAGCCCGCTCGCCAAGGGTTTCGCCTTTAAATTCCTGGTCACGCCGGGCAAGAGTTCGCCGCTTGCCATGACGCTCGCCGTCAGCTCCTGCATGGTCGTTCCTATGGTCATCATCATGTCGCTCTACGGTGCGTGCGAGGGCCTGTTCCACATGCCCGGCGGCCCGCTCGCCAACCTGCAGCTGCTGCCGATGATGTGGCTCGTTAACATTCCGCGCAACTTTATCATGGCCCTGCCCTGGAACCTGCTGGTGGCCGGTCCGGTTGCTCGCTTTGTCTTCCGCCGCGCCTTCCCCATGGGCACGGTCTTTGCCGAGCCGCACATGGAGCTCGTGCGCATGCCGGGCGCTCCCGTTGCCGATGCCGTCAATGACGTTACCGAGGACATGGGCGCCGAGCCCGCCTGCTAGACAGCAGCTCAAAACCAAACCGCCAAACGGACCCGAGCAATTCCTTTTTTGTAGACGTTGTCGCACGGCTACGGGCGGGAAAGGTCCCAACGGTTAACATATACTCCATATGGGTAAAGAGACCAAAGCGCTGCCGCGGGGCGGCGCTTTGCGTTTGAAAAAACTAGCTCGTCTAAGAGGAACTAGCATGTTAGACCGTTTTACCGATCGCGCGCGCAAGGTCATGTCCATGGCCAAGCAAGAGGCGCTCGATCTGCACTCAAATAAGGTGGGCACCGAGCACCTGCTGCTCGCGCTCGCTAAGGAGGACGAGGGTATTGCCGCCGAGGCACTGCGCTCGCTCGATATCTCCTACGATGACATCATGGATACCCTCAAAGAGGTCCAGACCACGGTTCCCGAGCCCTGTGAGGAGACCGAGGCGGCCAAGCTTGCCTTTACGCCGCTCGTTATTAGCGTGATGGAGCGTTCATTCCGCGTGGCGCGTGAGAACAACCAGACCTACGTGTCGACCGAGCACCTGCTCATCGGCATCGTCGAAGAGGGCAACGGCATGGCCATGGACATCCTCATGCGCCTGGGTGTGTCGTCCGCTTCCATTAAAAAGGCTATTGAGAAGCTTACCGCCAAGGACCAGGACAAGAAGCGCCCGCTCGCCGGAGCCGGCGCCGGTCGCCCCGGTGCGGGCCTGCCGTTCTTTAGCGGTTCGGACGCCTCGCAGCAAAAGGGGAGCGGCACCGACACGCTCAAGCAGTTCGCCACCAACCTCACGCAGAAGGCGCGCGACGGCGAGCTCGATCCCGTGATTGGCCGCGAAAAGGAAGTCCAGCGCATGATGGAGATCCTTTCGCGCCGCACCAAGAACAATCCGCTTATCCTGGGCGATCCCGGCGTGGGCAAGACGGCTATCGTCGAGGGCCTGGCGCAGCAGATTGCTGCTGGCAATGTGCCCGAGAATCTTATGAACCAGAATATCTGGACGCTCGATCTGCCGGGTCTTGTCGCGGGTGCCAAGTATCGCGGTGAGTTTGAGGAGCGCCTCAAGAACGTGATCCAGGAGGCGACCGAAGCCGACGACGTCATCTTGTTTATCGACGAGATGCACACCATCATCGGTGCCGGTTCTGCCGAGGGTTCTATCGATGCGAGCTCTATGCTCAAGCCCGTGCTCGCGCGCGGTGCTTTCCAGATCATCGGTGCCACCACGGCCGAGGAGTTCCGCAAGTACCTCACCAAGGACCCGGCCTTCGAGCGTCGCTTCCAGACCATTGATGTCGAGGAGCCGAGCGTCGAGGACACGGTCAAGATCCTGACCGCGCTCAAGCCGCGCTACGAGGAGCACCACCATGTGCGCTATACGCAGGGTGCTATCGAGGCCGCAGCGAACCTTTCCAACCGCTACATCCAGGATCGCTTCCTGCCCGATAAGGCCATCGACCTCATCGACGAGGCCGGTGCCCGCGCTCGCATCGCCGCGAATCGCGCGCCCGAGCCGGTGCGCGAGGCCGAGCATCGTATAGAGGAGCTCAAGGCCGCCGCGCAGGAGGCCACCGAGAGCGATGACATGAACAAGGCCGCCGAGATCACCGAGCAGCAGAAGGCCGCCGAGATTGAACTCGCCGAAGCCAAGGCCGCCTGGACCGCCGAGCTCGACGCCAGCCCGCTCACCATCGACGTGAGTCAGATTGCCGACATCGTGTCCGTGACCTCTGGCGTGCCGGTTTCCTCGCTCACCGAGAGCGAGAGCCGTCGCCTGCTGCAGACCGAAAGCGTGCTCAAGACCCGCATTATCGGCCAGGACGAGGCCGTCGAGGCCGTCGCCAAGGCCGTGCGCCGTAGCCGCTCGCCGCTCAAGGACCCGCGTCGTCCCGGCGGCAGCTTTATCTTCCTGGGTCCCACCGGCACGGGCAAGACCGAGCTCGCCAAGACGCTCGCCGAGTATCTCTTTGGCAGCAAGGACGCGCTCAT
>CAUCXP010000140.1 GCA_958446785.1 uncultured Collinsella sp.
GCTCGGCAACTTCTTTACGCTGGCCGAGGTCCTCGAGCAGCACTCCGCTGCCGCTCTGCGCCTTCTGATGCTGCAGACGAGCTATCGCTCGCCGCTCGACTTTTCCTGGGAGCGCTTGGAGGGTGCCGAGAACTCGCTCACGCGTATCGCCGGTACGGTCGAGAACCTGCGCTGGGCTGCGAACCATGCGACGGCCGATGCCGATGCGGCTGCCGCCGAGGCGTTTGCCGCCAAGGCCGCCGAGACCCGTGCCACCTTTAAGGAGTGCATGGACGACGACTTTAACACCGCCGGTGCCATGGGTGCCGTCTTTGGCTTTGTGACCGAGTGCAACCAGTACCTGGAGCAGGCGGGCGACGCTGCCGACAAGGCCGCCGCGCTTGCCGCGGCTGACACGTTGGCCGAGCTGCTCGATACGTTTGGCGTTGAGCTCCCCGAGCCCAAGGTCGAGCTGCCGCTGGGCCTGCTGGGCGTTGCCGCCGGCCTGGTTGCCTACACGGGTGACGATGTGGACGAGGCCGCTGCCAAGATTCTCGAGGCCCGCGCCGAGGCCCGTGCCGCCAAGAACTGGGACCTGGCTGACGCCATCCGTGACCAGCTCAAGGACCTCGGGCTGACGATCGAGGATACCGCCGCGGGCACTCGTATTAAGAGTCTCTAGTATTTGTCGACCGTTCGAGGTGCGGCAGATTGCCTTGAAAGAGGAGGGCATAGACCTGGTGGTCATGCCCGACGATTGAAAGGCAAGGTGCCGTGGCTCGGACGGTCGATTCTTGTTCGTTATCTATTTAAGGAGGTCGCCTTATGGCCGACAATCGCAAGCGTACGCCTCGTGGCGGCAAGCAGGCTGCTTCTGGTTCGCGTCCGATTCGCCGCAACGACCGCGCTGCCGCTCCCAAGGGCCAGCGCGAGCGCTCACAGGCTGCTCGCCCGCAGCGCGAGCGTAGCCGCGATAACGTCCAGGTTCCCAAGGGCGAGTTTATCGAAGGTCGCCGTGCTGCCGCCGAGGCACTGCGTACCGGCTTTCCCGTCAAGTGCGCGCTCATCGCTGAGGGCGGGGAGCGCGATGCCGCCTTGTCGCACCTGGTCGACGACCTCAACGCTGCAGGCGTCCGCATTAAGTATGTGCCGCGCGCGCAGCTCGATGCGCTGTCGAGCCATGGCGCTCACCAGGGCATCGCGCTCGAGGTTGGCAACTTCCCCTATGCCGATGCCGCCGATATCCTCGACCGCGCTGGTGACGGCCCGGCACTTGTCGTGGTGCTCGACCACGTGACCGACGACGGCAACTTTGGCGCCATTGTGCGCTCCGCCGAGGTCGTGGGCGCGGCCGGCGTCGTCATCGCCAACAAGCGTGCCGCCGGCGTGACCGTGGGCAGCTACAAGACTTCAGCCGGTGCCGTCATGCATCTGCCTATCGCGCAGGTTCCCAATATCGCCCGTGCACTCGACGACCTCAAGGCCGCTGGCTTTTGGGTGGGCGGTGCTTCTGAGCACGCCGAAGGTAGTTGCTGGGATGCTCCCTTCGAGGGTCGCGTGGCGCTCGTCATGGGGTCCGAGGGCGACGGCATCTCGCGCCTGGTGCTCGAGAAATGCGACTTTTTGACCAAGCTTCCCCAGCGCGGCATGACCGAGAGCCTCAATGTTGCCCAGGCGACCACGGCGCTGTGCTTTGAGTGGCTGCGCCGCAACGCCGGCGAGCTCATGGGGGAGGAGTAGCACATGTCCAAGAAGAACCGTGCCAAGTCCAAGGCCAAGCGCTTTGGCGAAGGCTCGGCCAAGCCGATTGTCTCGGCCGCGACCTACGGCGTGGGCGGCAATGCGTTCGCACAAGCCATCGCCGATCCGGTCTCGACGGTGCACTCCAACAAGCCCGAGCTGCTGGTGGTCGACGGTTACAACGTGATTCACTGCACGCCGCGCTACGAAAAGCTCGTGTACGACCATTCTGACGATCCGTATTCCAGCGACGTTCACGATATGGCGCGCACCGCCCTCATCAACGACGTCGCCGCCTTTGCCCAGGGCCGTTACGAGGCTGTGATCGTGTTCGACGGCGCGGGCAATATCTCCAGTGAGCGCCCCAACCTGCCGGCCCGCGGCGTGCGCATCGAGTTTTCGCCGACAGGCGTCTCTGCCGATACCGTGGTGCAGAAGCTCTGCATCGAGGCGCGTGAGGAGGGCCGCGCGTGCTCCGTGGTGTCGAGTGACGGCACAATCCAGGCCGTCGTCATGGGCAAGGGTGTCACGCGTATTTCGAGCCGCATGCTGGTGGACGAGATCAAGCAGATCGATAACGACGTTCACGAGGCAGAGGAAGCTCCGCAGATCAAGATGACTCTGGGCAGTCGCCTGAGCCCCGATGCCCTGGCCAAGCTCAAGGCCCTGCGCGGGAGGTAGGGGAGTTGGCGGGCGATGCTGTCTCGCTAACTCCATTCAGCGATGTCGATCATTCTTTCGAGGCGCCATGTTAGCGCCTCTTTTAGATAAGGCAGTCTCGCTGTAAGAGCGTCGTTTTTGGATAGGATTTCAATTGCCTCGTCAACGAAACCCTCGAGCTTGTCGTCGTCAAACCAGCTCATATCCTCAACAAGCAGCATTTGTTTCGCGGGGCTTGAATGAAACTGCGCGCTGGTAAAACTGTGCTCTCCTGCCTTAAGCTCCTCTAGAGAAACGTTGCACCAGAGCGATGATCCCGAATCGAAGATGGGGGCAGGTCTGCAGGCTAGCGTGTTGACGTTTCGCACAAGGCCAAAGTTACGCCAATGGCGATCATAGTTGGCAATGATGTCATCGCATACAATCATGCGGTCAAGGGCGCCTTTTATATCTGTCGCTCCAAGCTCCTCGCAGTTTGCTACATACCGTTCGTAATCGGTTAGTCGCTCGTCTGCATTTGCATGCTGGTTTACATAGAACGCAGGGACATACTCTTCTTCATCAGTTAAGAAGACATCGCATATGCTCAGGGCGGAAGTGCCCGTGCCCTCGAGCGAGTAAGGCACATAATCGCAGGCGTTTAGGATGCGACGGTGGAGCGCGGTCGCCACCAGCTCGTTATAAGGTTCCTGGTTCAGGTGTGCTCCTGCCTTATGCAGAATTCGGCGCCCGCCCTCGCATGTCCAGTACTTTTGAAGATTGCCGTCCGACGTGTTATCGGGCTTTGCGGCAGCTGCCTTACCCTCCGGGGCGAAGGGTGCAATGGTTAGCGAGACGTCATCAAAAGCATTATTGAAGAAATTGATATCTTCCCACGCGAGACCGGAGTCTTCGGGCCTAATCCAATACTGGTCGGATAAGGAGAGGCCAAGATTTCGCTGTACGAGTTCATCGGGAACATCGACTGCGGCTTCTGCAAGCAGGGAGGCTAGCCCAATGCGTGCGAGCGGGATACCGCGGCCGCGCCACCAGATGCGGAAGGAGTCGAGCGACACGGGACTATTGGGGCCAAGTACTCCAATAGGGGCGTGGGCGTAATCGATGTCGGCACCGATGTGGGTAAAGTCTTTTCGCGATGTGCTGTAGACCAGCTGGACGACTTCGTGCGTGCGGTTCATGAGGGTAAACGTAATCTCGCTTTTTCCATGGCCTCGACGGGGGCGTCCCCCCGTTTTGGTCACGGAGCGGAGCCGTGCGTTGACGCTGTCTTTGTCGATGAGCCATACACCAGAAGCCTTGCGTGCCTCAAGCGCTCCGTTTTTTATGAGCTCTTGCACCCTGCGCGGGGTGATGTCGAGTAGCTCTGCAGCTTCCTTCGTGGTCAACATCGCGAAACCCTTCGCCAGAACGAATAGTTTTATCTTCTTCATTGTAATAAAAACTATTCGTTCTGACGAATAGTTTTGAGATGTGGTCGGTCAAAGGGCCTGTTGCGCCTCGCCCGCAATTCCTTTATTCTAAACAGGCTTCGCGCGAAAGCGCCAAGTGTGCCAGTGTGGCGCAACGGTAGCGCAACTGATTTGTAATCAGTGGGTTGCAGGTTCGATTCCTGTCACTGGCTCCATGAGAGTTTCGGGCTTTGTTCCTTGTGGGACAGGGCCCGTTTCTATTTAGGTGGTGCGCCATCGGGTTAGCGCCCATCCCGTTTTTGGTTTGTCTCGTCCTCCAGTTTGTCTAAATCTGTAACACCAAGACCGATATTTGGCATCTAACTGTTACAGATTGAGATGAAACTTAGGGTGTTTTGGGAATATCTTGATCTGTAACATGTAGAAGCGGAATAGGCCTCTTGCCGTTACAGATCGAGACAAGGGCGGGTACGGACCTGGACGTCCTGCTCGAGCGTGGATTTCTGGACGCGCGAGAGAAAAAATCTCCCGACCGGAGAACGAGCGTGGATAATTAACTTGGATAGGGAGTTAAGGTAAACACCGATTGTCTATCGACGGCTTTAGAAACGACGACCCCGATTCCATTGTGGAATCGGGGTCGTTTGTGCCTCAGGAATCCGAATGGATTAATCGAGCTCCTAAGGACCTTCTTGGGTTCTTGCTAATGGTCTGCCGAGGATGTCTCCAATGCAAACAGCGGGCATCTACTCAATATAGCTGGGGTTCTTCTTGATGATCACGCGTGCAGCGATGAAGGAGACGACGATGGCGATGATGGCGACAACGCATGCCAGCACGAAGTTGCCCATGGACCCATCGGGAGCGATAAAGATGAGTGCCGAAAGAAGGCCGGGGCATGCTCCCGCAACATACTCTTTCAGAACAAAGATGCCTGCAGGGAGTCCAGCGCAGAGCGCGCCGATTGCCGTGCCGACAAGCAGGCGGGGACGCTCGATGAGGCAACCGTAGAACGCGGGCTCGGTTACGCCACAGAGTGCGGTGACGGCAACCGTGGTGACCATACCCCTCTTCTCTTTGTTTCCCTTCATGGCAGTTGCCAGGGCGAGGCTCGTGCCACCAATGCAGAGGTTCGAGATGAATCCAAAGATAATGGGTGCCCAACCGAGCTGCGCCAAGCTCGTAACTTCGATTGCGATGTAGGCCTTATCAAGACCGAGCATGACAAAATAGGGGTTAAGGGCTGCAAGGATTGGAGTAGCGATAAATGACACGATA
>CAUCXP010000141.1 GCA_958446785.1 uncultured Collinsella sp.
TGGACGTGCGTCACATATTAAAAAGCCAACGTCGAGATGGGTCGTGATGATAATGGGCAAGTATGTAATCGTGGTTGAGTCTGGGTCGGATGTGACGCCAGAGCTCTGCGAACGCTACGGTATCGTGCGCGTGCCTATGCATGTCACGATTGGTGACGAGACCGTCGAGGACGGCTCGATCGATCCGCTCGAGATTTATTCGCGCTGCAACGAGTTTGGCGTAATGCCCAAGACCAGCGGCTGCGCGCCTGCGGATTTTGCTCACGTGTACGACCGTATCCATGCCGAGCAGCCCGATGCGACCATTCTGCATCTTGCGTACTCCGAGGCCACGACCTGCTCGCATCAATCCTCCAAGATTGCGGCCCAGGGGCGCGACTACGTGTTCTCCATGGACACGCGTTTTGTCTCGGTGGGCCAGTCGCTCGTTGTCGTCGAGACCGCTAAATACATCGAGGCTCACCCCGATGCCACCGTCGACGAGATCTTTGCATATACGAATTCCGTCATGGACCGTGTGCTGCTGGGCTTTGTTCCTACCGACCTAGCCTTCCTTAAGGCGGGCGGTCGTCTGTCCAACGTGGCATTCCTTGGCGCCCACCTGCTCAAGATTAAGCCCTGCATTGAGGTAACGGGCGGTAAGTTTGTGGCGACCAAGAAGTTCCGCGGCTCTATGCTCAAGTGCGCCCGCGCCTTTATTGACCACATGGTTGCGAAGGGCGAGATTGACTACTCGCACATTGGCCTGGCGTATTCGGTAGGCCTTTCCCAGGAGCTGCGCGACGACATGGAAGTCTATGCGCACGACCTGGGCTTTAAGGACATTACCTGGACTCAGGTCGGCGGCGTCATCTCGAGCCATTGCGGCCCGACCGCCTTCGGCGCGGTGCTCACGCTCAAGGCGTAAAGGCTGCAGACGAACATTTTCTCGCTTTTGCGAGTGCTCGGCAGCCATATGATCGATATAAGTCCCTGCCGTGGCGGTAGGGGGCAGATTAAAGCATGCCACTCTGGCCCGAGACGTTTAAACGCAAGCGTATGGGCTAGAATGGCTCTGATATTTATGTAACTAAAACCAAAGAGAGGCAAGGTAGCGGGAATGGCTGAGATGACACTCGAGGGTGTGGACGCTCGTCCTGAGGACTCCGCGTTTGCCCTAGGCCGCGTGCATTCGATTGAGACGATGGGTACGGTCGACGGTCCCGGCATCCGCTTCGTAGTGTTTGTCCAAGGCTGCCCCATGCGCTGTGCGTATTGCCACAATCCCGATACCTGGTCTGTTAACGGCGGTACGATGGTGACCGTCGAGCACCTGATGGACGAGTTCCAGAGTAACCATGAGTTTTACCGCAGTGGTGGTATTACGGTGTCCGGCGGCGAGCCGCTCCTGCAGCCCGAGTTTTTGGCCGACCTGTTCTGTGCAATGCACAACAACCCCGATGGCCGCGTGCATACCTGCCTTGACAGCTGCGGATATGCGTTTGACCCCAACCATCCCGAGAAGTTCGATGCTGTGCTCAACGAGACCGACATGGTGCTGCTCGATATTAAACATGCCGATCCCGTCGAGCATAAAAAGCTGACCGGTTGCGACCCCGCACGCATTCTGGCGTTTGGTGATGAACTCGCGCGTCGCAAGATTAAAGTCGTTATCCGCCACGTGGTGGTGCCGGGCATTACCGACACGGTGGAGGAGTGCGAGATGCTCGGTCGCCTCATCGCTCCATGGCACAACGTGGTGGGTCTGGAAATGCTGCCGTATCACACGATGGGTGTCGTCAAGTACGAGCAACTGGGCATTCCCTATAAGCTTGAGGGCGTACCTCAGATGGACACCGTGCGCATGCCCGAGCTGCGCAATGCCGTTATGGCCGGCATGAAAAAGCGCCGCGCCGAACTCAAAAACGCCATCGGCTAGCGGCACTCATTGGGGACAGACTTAAATGAGTGCCCCCGGGCACCTAGTTGATTGCTAAGGAGCCCCGTCAAGTTGCGGTGGAATAGTTCTTGTTTTTCGGCTTATGCCGCCCAAACAGGAACTATTTCACCGCAACTGCGTTTTGGGCAAAGATGCGCAACGGAATCGGTGTTTTTGCATAGAAACGCCTGTTTATTGTTTAGAGACACCTCAAACGCGACTGAATATCTTTGGAAAGAAATGCCTGCTATCGACATCGATGGCCGTACCTATGTCATGAGCGTCATGACATCGATGCCGTGGAGCGACCGCTCGAGTGAGGTTACGGCCGCGATTGCAAAGGCGCTGTTTGATACGCGAGCTGCACTGGCTTAGCGTGTTCGTTTGGCGAGGTCAAACAAAATGCTGGTACCATACCGTGGTTGAGAATTTCGTATAGGTTTGGGGAATGGTATGGCTACCATCGCGATTATCGGTGCGCTCGAAAAAGAGATCATGCAGATTAAGGAAGAGCTGAGCGACGTTTGCGAGGCACGGGAGGCAGGCTTGACCGTTGTGAGCGGCGAGCTCGACGGCCTGACAGTTGTCGCCACAACGGCGGGCATGGGCACGGTGAACGCCGCCGCTGCAACACAGCACCTCATTAGCAAGTATGCTCCGCAGGCTGTTGTGTTTTCGGGCATTGCGGGCGGTTTGAACCCCAAGCTCCATATCGACGACGTGGTCATTGGCAAACGCCTACGCTATCTGGATACCGATACCGCGCTTATCGCCGAGTCCGCACCGGGGCTTGAGGAGTTTGGTTCGACGCCCGCGCTGGTCGATATTGCCGTCGACGTGCTTGCTGAGCGTGGGTTCGTTGACGCTTCGACAAATGCAGTCGCTTCGAACGAGGGCACCAAACAGTTCCTGGTCGGCACGATTGCCACGGGTAACCGCTTTGTGACGGGCGCCGCCATGCGTAACGACGCTATCGAAGCGACGCATGCCGATTGTGTCGGCATGGAGGGCGCGGCGATTGCCCATGTCGCAACCAAAAATGGTGTCGATTGCCTGGTGTTGCGCGCTATCAGCGATAATTGTGACGAGGCGTACGATGCAATTTGCGACCGAGAGTTCGATCTGTTCGAGTACGCGCGTGTCGCAAGTAACATCACGCTCGATATCGTCCGCCGCATTGCCGCTGCGCAATAGCGCGCTCTTTTGTAAGAACCTACGACCAAGGAGTGTCCATGGCCGATTCCATTAACTACCAGCTTGCCAAGTTCGTCGCCAGCTACGGCAAGGTTTCGCAGATTCCCGAGTCCACCTGCCCCGAAGTGAGCTTTGTCGGCCGCTCCAATGTGGGCAAGTCGTCGATTATGAACAAGCTCTTTGGCCGCAAGAACCTGGTCAAGGTTTCGAGCACACCGGGCAAGACAAGCAACATCAATTTCTTCGAGGCCGACGACGTGCACTTCGTCGACCTGCCGGGCTATGGTTTCGCCCGTCGTTCTAAGGCCGAGCGCGACCGCTGGGCCGAGCTTATCGGCGACTTTTTCGACTCCGAGCGCAGCTTTAACTTGGTCGTCTCGCTGGTGGACATTCGTCACGACCCCAGCAAGCTCGATCATGACATGATCGACTACCTGCAGGGCAACGAGTTCAACTTTATCGTCTGCCTCACCAAAGCCGACAAGCTCAGCCGCACCCAGCAGGCCCGCCAGGCGGCAGCCATCAAAAAGCAGCTCAACGTCCCGGCCGAAAACGTAATCATCACAAGCTCCCAGACCGGCACCGGCATCGATGAACTCAAGCGCCGCATCGCCGAGGCCTGCCTCTAGTAAGGGTCCCATCCCAGTAAGGGCCCCCACCAATAAAAAGCCAAACCATCAGCCCGGCGCCCCTTCAAAGCGTGGGTCCCTGTAGACATCCTCAGCAAGGTAGGCGCAGGGACGGTCGGGATGTTCCCTCAAAATCATTCCGCAGCGCGAAGGCCCCTTGTCCGTCGCTCCGTAGGAGCAGGACAAGGGGCCTTCATGCGCGAGGACGATTTTGAGGGAACATCCCGACCGTCCCGGACAGGTATATGAGGAGGATGTCTACAGGTACTCGATTTGAGCGCCTTCCGTGTCGCACGTCAGAATATGCGTCTCACACTTAGGGAACTGCTCGCGCAGCTTGACCTGCAAGAACTTTGCCACGATGGTGTCGTCAGTCACGGCCATGAGGGTCGAGCCCGAACCGCTGATCCAGATGGTCTTGGCGCCGCCGTTAAGGCAGGTGTCGCGCACGGCGTTGTAATCGGGAATCAGGCGGCGGCGATAGGGCTCCTGGATGCGGTCGTCGTTGGCGGCGGCAATCAGGTCAAGGTCGCCGGTCTCCAGGCCGCGCGTCATGCCGGCGATGCGGCCCATTTGCCATACGGCGGTGGAGAGTGGAATCTCCTGCGGCACGACCTTGCGCGCCTCACTCGTATGCACCTCGTAGGGCGGAATCACGGTAATAAAACGCAAGCGATCGCTCGCCTCGTAGCGCAGACACTGGGGGAGCGAATCAGTCGGCGTAAAGGAGCAAACGGCACCGCCCAGGATGGCAGGGGCGACGTTATCGGGATGGCCCTCGACCTCGGTGGCAATGCGGACGAGCTCGGCACGGTCGACGGTGTGGCCCGTCAGCGCGGCGGCCGCCATGATGCCGGCGACGACGCAGGTGGAGCTGGAGCCCAGGCCGCGAGCGACGGGCACATCGGTTTGAATGTCGATGGCAACGGGAAAAGCCGGCTCGTCCCATGCAGCCAGTGCATCGACAAAGCTCACGTAGACCAGGTTGTTCTCGTTTTGGAACTCCTCGGGGCAGCCCGTGATGGTGAGCTTGTCGGCGCGCTCAAAGGTGAAGTGCGAGTAGAGGCTGACGGCCATGCCGAGGGTGTCGTAGCCGATGCCTAGGTTTGCGCTGGTGGCGGGGACGGTGATCTTGATCATGGGAATCTCCTGGGCGGTCTGCCTGTTTAGTTCGCTGCTCGGGCAGTCCTGGCTCGCTCGGAAAGCACATTAAGTGCTTTCCGGCTCGTGCGGAACTCGCGACGAACTAAACAGGCAGACCCGCATGTCAGTTCGTCATCATCCCGGTGGGTTT
>CAUCXP010000142.1 GCA_958446785.1 uncultured Collinsella sp.
CCTTGCCAGCATCGACGCGCTCCATCATTTCCTTGAGCTCGTCCTCGTAGACAAAGACGTAGCTCACACCGTCGATCATGGTGCTGTCGTCGGCGTACGAGGGCAGGTTGGCCGAGTAGATACCGTCGACATCCATACCGCGCATGGCGTTGACCGTAGCCACGATATCCTGAACGCTCATATCGGTTACGAGCATATCGGACAGCGAATTAACCAGGCCAAAGATCTTCGTGGCATCGAAGTTATTGAGAATCTGGTTGGCAAGGGCGCCAAGCACCTGACGCTGGTGGCGCATGCGCGTGTAATCGCCGTCGGCATAGGTGTAGCGGCAGCGGGCATAGGTAAGGGCGGTGGCACCGTCCATATGCTGCTGGCCAGCGGTAATCTTAATATCCAGGTGCTCGGGGTCGTCAACATCATCGGTTGCGTTAATGTCGATACCGCCAACCGAATCAATCAGCGCCTGCATACCGTCGAAGCTGACCTCGGCATAGTGGGAAATCTGAACACCGCACAGCTCGTTGACCGCCTCGACCATGGCCTCGGCGCCGCCAACGGTATGGCAGGCGTTGATCTTCATGGTCTCGCCCTTGTACTCGACCTTGGTGTCGCGCGGAACGGAAATGAGCGTCGCCTGCTTTTGCGTGGGGTCGATGCGTGCCAGGATAATCGAGTCGGCACGATACGTATCCTCGCCCGGACGGCCGTCGGTACCAAGAAGCAGCACGTAGAACGGATCCTTTGCCTCATCGGTGTCAACCAGAACCCGACGCAGATTGTCGGTAATGACATTAGAATCGCCGAGCTTGCCCATAATGGTGGCAAACCACAGGCCGGCAGCGGTAGTGGCACTCAACAGCACGCCAAGCACGACAATGAGCGCGACGTGACGAATCGTGTGGCTACGACGACGTTGGCGAGCGCGCTCGGAATAGCGAGCCACGTTATCGCGACTGTAGATCTTGGCCTGCGCACCAGTTGAGGGTCTTCGGGTGGTGGTATCTGCGAGGGGCTTTTTATTAAACATAGGCAACCTGTATTAGTAGATGACGGGATCGGGGACGGTAGCATGCTCGACATGCACGCCGAGCGCCTGCAGCTTTTCGACAAACTGCTCGTAGCCGCGCTTGATGTGATGGATAGCCGAAACCTCGGTCGTCCCGTCGGCGATCAAGCCCGCTACGACGAGGGCCGCTCCGCCGCGCAGATCGGGCGAGGTAACCTGTGCACCCGAGAAGCCCTTGACGCCATGAATCATGGCATGATGGCTCTCGATACGAATGTCGGCACCCATGCGCACCAGCTCAGAGGCAAACATAAAGCGATTCTCGAAGATGTTCTCGGTAATAACGGAACTGCCGTCGGCAAGGGCGGAGAGCACCATAATCTGCGCCTGCATGTCGGTCGGGAAACCGGGGAACGGAAGCGTCTGGATGTCGACCGGCTTGATACGCTCGGCACGGTTCACATGGACGCCATCCTCGACGCGCTCGCAGTCGATACCCATGAGCTCCATCTTCTTGAGCACCATGCCCAAATGAATGGGGCAAAAGCCCGTGACATCGACACCGCGATCGTCCGCCATCAACGCACCGGCGACGATAAAGGTACCGGCCTCGATGCGGTCGCCCACCACGCGATGGATAACGGGATGGAGCTCTTCCACGCCTTCGATAGTCACGACGGGCGTACCGGCGCCAACAATCTTGGCGCCCATCTCGTTGAGCATGTTAGCGAGATCGACGATCTCGGGCTCGCGGGCGGCATTGTCGATAACCGTGGTGCCCTGTGCGCGCACAGAGGCCATGATGAGATTCTCGGTCGCACCGACGCTGGCGAACTCGAGCGTGACGGTGGTACCGCGCAGACCTTGGGGCGCATTAGCGTTGATGTAACCGTGGGCGGTATCGAACTCAACGCCCAGGGCCTCAAGACCAAGAATGTGCATATCGATCTTACGAGCACCCAGGTTGCAGCCGCCCGGCATGGCAATTTTGGCGCGATGGAAGCGGCCCAGCAGGGGCCCCATGACGGCGGTGGAAGCGCGCATCTTGGCAACGAGCTCGTAGGGGGCCTCCCATGAATCGACCTGAGAGGTATCAATCTCGAGCGTGTGCTCGTCGAGAACATCGATCGTAGCGCCCATGCCCTTGAGCACCTTGCCCATCACGTGGACATCGGAAATATCGGGCACGTTCTGCAGCGTCGTCTTGCCCGGCGCCAGAAGCGTTGCCGCCATGAGTTTGAGCGCGGAGTTCTTGGCGCCCGAGACGGGCACGGAGCCTCCGATGGCGTGGCCACCCTCAACGCGGATAATATCCAAGGTCTACCCTTTCAAAAAGCATGCCCGGGGTGGCTGGGCCATCCCGGGCATGATGTGTTCGCAAATGGTCGAACGCTAAATCGTTTGACTATTGGGCAAGCTTGAGCTTACACCATGCGATTTCATTATAGAGGTAGGCGCGGCGTGCATCATCCTCCGACAAATTACCCAGCTTCTCTTCAAAACCTTGAATATCAGCTTTAAGCTTGTCGGCATCGACGGTCGCCAAATCGCAAGCGCGCTCGGCGAGAACGGTCACGACATCGTCCGCAACCTGGGCATAGCCGCCGGCCACGGCAAACGTGTGGTCGACAGTGCCCATGGCCTTATCGGAAACGCGAACGTAACCGCGGTCGATCGTGCAGATCTCGCTGGAGTGAGCAGGCAGGACGCCAAACTCGCCATCCGTGGACGGAATCGACACAAACGCAGCGTCGCCCTCATAGGCGCAGCTCACGGGGCACACGATGCGGATACGCATAACCTACTTCTCCCCCATCTTGCGGGCGCGCTCGCGCACGTCCTCAATCGTGGAAGCATAGCGGAAAGCCTGCTCGGGCAGGTCATCGGCCTTGCCGTCGACAATCTCGGCGAAAGAGCGGACGGTATCCTCGACGCGGACGTAGACACCGGGGTTGCCGGTGAACTTCTCGGCGACGTGGAAGGACTGCGAGAGGAACTGCTGAATCTTACGGGCACGGTTGACCGTAAGGCGCTGCTCCTCGGACAGCTCGTCCATACCCAGAATGGCGATGATGTCCTGAAGGTCGGAGTACTCCTGCAGGAGCTCCTGGACCTTGACGGCGACACGGTAGTGCTCCTCGCCGACGATCGAGGGATCGAGAGCGTCGGAGGAAGATGCGAGCGGGTCGATAGCCGGGAACAGGCCAAGCGACGAAATGCTACGCGAAAGAACCGTGGTGGCGTCGAGGTGCGTAAACGTCGTGGCAGGCGCCGGGTCGGTCAGGTCGTCGGCGGGGACGTAGACAGCCTGGACGGAGGTAATGGAGCCCGTCTTGGTCGAGGTAATACGCTCCTGGAGGTCGCCCATCTCGGTTGCCAGCGTGGGCTGGTAACCAACGGCGGACGGCATACGGCCCAGCAGTGCGGACACCTCGGAACCGGCCTGGGTGAAGCGGAAGATGTTGTCGATGAACAGCAGAACGTCCTGGCCGCGATCGCGGAAGTACTCAGCGGTGGTAAGGCCGGCCAGACCGATGCGCAGACGCGCTCCGGGCGGCTCGTTCATCTGACCATAGACCAAGCAGGTCTTGTCGATAACGCCAGACTCGCTCATCTCGAGGAACAGGTCGGTGCCCTCGCGGGTACGCTCGCCGACGCCGGTGAACACCGAGGTGCCGCCGTGCTCCTGGGCGAGGTTGTTGATGAGCTCCTGAATCAGAACGGTCTTGCCGACGCCGGCGCCGCCGAACAGGCCCGTCTTGCCGCCACGGATGTAGGGCTCGAGCAGGTCAACAGCTTTGATGCCGGTCTCGAAGATCTCGGTCTTGGTGGTGAGCTCGTCAAAGCGGGGCGCTGCATGGTGGATGGGGTAGAACTCCTCCACCTCAGGCATGGGCTTGCCGTCGACAGGCTTGCCCATGACGTTCCAAATGCGGCCGAGCGTCTTGGGGCCAACGGGCATCTTCATGGGCTCACCGGTATCGGTGGCGATGAGGCCGCGCTGCAGGCCGTCGGTCGAGGACATGGCGACCGTGCGGACGACGCCGCCCGGAAGCTGGCTCTCGACCTCGAGGATCGTGCTCAGATGACCGATCGGGGTCTCGGCCTCGACCGTGAGCGCGTTGTAGATCGGGGGCACCGCGCCGTCAAACTTGACGTCGACGACAGGGCCGATGATACGCACGATGCGACCATCACCGGCAGTCGTCTTCTTGGTGGCTTCCTCGACCGCAAGCTTTACGGTGTTATTAGCCATTACTGTTCCTCCAATGCTGAGGCTCCGCCGACGATCTCGTTAATCTCGGTCGTAATCGAAGCCTGGCGCACGCGACTATACGTGCGGGTAAGGGTCGAGATGATCGCGGTGGCGTTTTCCGTCGCGGAGTGCATGGCCTTGCGGCGTGCACCCTGCTCGGCAGCCGCCGAATCGATCAGGGCCTGGTAGATGACCGTCAGGATATAAGACGGCACAAGCTTGCCGAGAACATGCTCGGGAGAGGGCACGAACTCGAACGTGGACGAGATGCGCTTAGGGGCGTCGGTCTCGTTCTTACGCGGACCGTGGGCCATAGCGATCATCTCGGGGTCGAGCGGCAACAGATGCTCGACGCGAAGCTCCTGATCCACGCGGTTCTTGGCGTGGTGGTAGACAAGCTCGACACGGTCAAGCTCACCGGCACGATACGCATCGCAGATATGAGAGGAGATCATGCGGGCCTGATTGAAATCGGGCTCAGAGGAGTTGCCCTCAAAGTGCATGACAACGTTTGCGCGGTCACGGAAATACGTGGCCGGCTTACGCCCGCACGCGATGATCTCGCACTCGATGCCGTCGTTCGCCCAAGAAGCGGCGAGCTTTTCGGCCGTGCGCTCCACCGTCGTATTGAAACCGCCGGCAAGGCCGCGGTCCGAGGCAATAACGACAATCAGGCCATGCTTGACGCTCTCATGCTTCTGCAGCATGGGATCGGTGCCCGAAC
>CAUCXP010000143.1 GCA_958446785.1 uncultured Collinsella sp.
TTGGTGATTATGGCGCTTTCTCGATCATGCCTGTTACGGGTTCATTGAAAACAAAAGATACGGAACGCTCATCTTGTTTTTATCATTCGGATGAATTTGCTACTCCCTATTATTATAAAGTGCATTTGGCCGATTATAATGTAGATGCGGAATTGACAGCGACGGAACGATGTGGATATTTGCGATTCTCTTTTAATGATAATAAGGACCGATTTTTAATATTGGATGCTTTTAATCAAGGAGGACATGTGAAGATAATTCCGGAAGAACGGAAGATAGTCGGTTTTTGTAAGAATAACACAGGAGGTGTACCATCGAATTTTGCGAATTATTTCGTAATGGTATTTGATTCTGAATTTTCTGATTGTGGAGTTTGGGACAAGGATGGAGTTTATGAGCAGAAAAAAGAGTTGGAGTCTTCTTATATTGGATCTTATTTACGTTTTGAAAATAGTTGCAATCGAGTTTCTGTAAAGGTTGCCTCATCGTATATCTCCGTGGAACAAGCGGAGTTAACATTGAAGCGAGAAATTGCTCTTTCGGGGCAATCTCGGGCACTTGGAAAACCCGCGTTATTGAATGGCAATTCATTTCTTTACTAAAGAGAGGAATTCACTATGAAGAAGATCACGGCGATCGTCCGTCAGGAAAAACTTGAGGTTCTCAAAGACGCGCTGTTTGCTGCCGATGTTCGCGGCATGACCATCAACCAGGTGCAGGGCTGCGGCGCGCAGCATGGCTGGAAGGAATACGTGCGCGGCAACGAGTTGCTTGTCAACACGATCCCTAAGGTGCAGTTCACCCTCATCTGCGCCGACGAGCATGTCGACGGTATCGTTGACATTATCTGCAACGCCGCTCGCACCGGTGCCGTCGGCGACGGCAAGATTTGGGTCGAGCCGGTCGAAGAAGTCATCCGCATTCGCACCGGCGAACACGGCCCGGCCGCGGTGTAGAATCGACCGTCTGCCATCCGCAACGTTAAAATGCTGCAATGAGGCACAAGACTTGCGTTGCGGATGGGCGGATTATGGGTCGCAATAAATATCCCGAGGAGACGGTCGCGAAGATTCTCGACGCGGCACTGGAGCTATTCTGCGCACAGGGTTATGAGGGGACGAGTATTCAAGATATCGTTGACCGTCTCGACGGCATGACCAAGGGCGCTGTCTATCATCACTTCAAGAGCAAAGAAGAGATTTTCAACGCCGCGTTTGATCGGGCGATGACTCCGATTGTTGAGCACCGCCGCTCGATGCTTGGCGTCGGTAATATGACCGGAGCCCAAAAGCTCAAGCGACTGTACGCTCCCGAGTCCGTTGTTCCACAAATTGAGCTATGGGCACGTATGCGTCCTGCAGCAGATCCGGTAAAAAGCTCGCGCCTACTGGCGATGCAGTACCAGGGCTCATTTGACGAGTCGGCCGATGGCTGTCTCTTGCCAGTGATCGAGGAGGGCATCGCCGACGGCTCCATTGCGTGCGAATGCCCGCGCGAAGCGGCGGAGGCCGTATCGTTGTTGGCGAATCTTTGGCTGCTGCCATTGTTCCGTCCGCTCGAGCCCAAGGAGCGAATGCTCGCTCGCGCACAATGTTTGGCGCAGATGGCTGCCGCGGTGGGGCTCGATTTGGGTAATGAAGTGCTTCAGACAACGGCGCAGATTTGGGACGTATGGGACCGCGCCGGGTGGTAATATAGATACCAACGGTATGTAATTGATTTGTGAGGGTAGCCACGGCTGCCCTTTTCAAGTCATTAAATACATACTAGTGGTATGTATAGGGGGTGGGCTTATGGCTGGGCTGAGAGACGTCGGCGTCTCGTTGAAATCAAAAACAGTGCGGTCAATCAGGCTCGCGGAACTTCTGGTTGCGCAGCTGTGCACGTATTCGATGCTGTCGGCGCTGTGCTTTGCGTATCCACTTTACTTGTTCGATTGCAGTGGATCGTCAACGTTATATGGCGCCGTCGTGGCGACGGCGTTCATACCCGGCGTACTCGCAACTCCGGCTGGTGGGATCTTAGCGGATCGGGGAAGACACCGCGAGGTCCTCGTGTCCCTCGGCATTGCTCTGATGACTGCATCACTGCTGTCTATCCCCATGAAGCGCTCGTTGCCTCTTGCGGTCGTCGTAGTAGCGATACTTTGTGTTCAATATGGTGTTCAATCGCTGCTAAAGCCAATGCTCCAAATTGAGACGGTGCGTATGGCGGGTGAAGAGAAGGTTGAGCGGGCCACTGCATTGGTTTCGCAGATGACCATGGTGAGCAATATCTTGGGTCCTGTGGTCGGGACGGCAGTCTATGGGTGCTTTGGCATCGATGCTCTTTGCACAACCGCGTCGGTGGCGTTTGCGATTTCAGCTCTCTTGTTTGGGGTCGCACTCAAGCAAAACGCCTCATCTGAAACGATGAGAGACGGCGCGACTCGCACGACATGCCGAAACGATTTTCGGGAGTCGATTCGGTATCTGTTGCAAAATGCATCATTGGTCGCTGTGATTTTGCTTGCGGCAGTTTTGAACCTTGCGTTGGTTGGGCAAACGATTGGCGCTCCCATTATTGTTACAAAGCATCTCGGTATGCAATCGTCCTGCGTTGGGATAGTTGAGGTTGCTCTGGGCCTGGGTGGTCTTACCGGCAGTGGCTTGGTCGGCATTTGGCCGCATCGTTTTTCTTTCAATGGCATATGCCGATATGTTGCGATGATCTGTTTTGGAGTCGCGCCGATTATTGTTACGCTGCTGTTCGGCGTAGATGTATGCGTGTTCACCGTGTTTGCGGTTGGTTCGGCATGGGTCATGGTGTGGGCGAGCATTACGTCGGTTGAAATCATCGCGTTTGTTCAGCGGGTAGCGCCGACTGAGCTCTGCGGAAAAGTGCTTTCGGTCGTTTACATGGTCCTTTCCTGCGCAACGCCTATCGGCCAATTGACGTACGGGGTTGCATATGATCGATGGACACCGGCGATTGTATTCGCAGCCATGTTGGCGGTGCTGACGTTGACGACGGCTCTGTTTTATCGGCTGAAAAATCGATTGCGGCGATTGTCTTAACGCGCTGGGGCACCGTGAATTTGTGAAGGCGGTGGTACGCCGCGCCGGGACGGCATTGTTTGGACATGCCTCTCCTTCGTCTACAATATCGGGCAGACGAAGGAGAGGCATGTCCATGATCAAGATGTTCGCGAGTGACTTAGACGGAACGCTGCTGAACGCCCTGCACGAGGCGGATGGGACCATCCGCCGCGCCATTCGCGAGCTGACTGAGGCTGGCCTGCACGTGGTTCCCGCGACTGGACGCTCGACGTTGCCGATCGGCGAGCATGGCTTTACGGGCTTGGCGCTTGACGCCTGCTGCTCCAATGGATCCATCGTGCGCGACAGCCATGGCGAGGTGCTCAAGACTTGGACCATCGACCCGCAGGTCACTGAGGAACTGCTCAAGGCGTTCCCGGACATTTGCTTTGATTGTTCCACGCCCGATGGCATGTACTCGAGCGGTTCGTTCGAGATGCATCAGGCGGGCTTTAAAAAGGACAGTCCCATCAAGCGCATCGTGATGCGCGGCATGCGTGCGCGCGGCGGGTATCACGAGGAGCAGTATTTCGACCAGTCGATCGGTGACATCCTGCGCCACGATGTATGCAAGATCAATTGTCGCGTGACCTCGCCCGAGCTGGAGCGCGACCTTAAGGCGTATCTTGCCGAGCGCTCGGACCGTGTGGTCAACGCGCCGTTCGATCCGGTGATGTTCGAGATCACGGACGTGGCGTGTAACAAGGGCGAGAGTGTGGCCTGGCTGGCGGGCTACTACGGCATTGCCGAGGACGAGGTCGCGGTTTATGGCGACGGCGGAAACGACATCGCCATGCTCAAGCGTTTCCGCCACAGCTACGCGACCAAAAACGCTAGCGATGCAGCCAAGGTCGCCGCGAGCGCAACTATCGGCAGCTGCATGGTCCACGCCGTCCCCAAACACATGCTCGCCACCATGCATAAGCAGAGCTCCCGCACCATCATCGAATAATGTGACAAAGGGACTGCCCCCTCGTCACATTCCAAATATTGCCTTTACGTGTTGATGCACACGGTGTGCAATAATACTCGCACTGTGCAATAGCGCACAGGCTGAGTAACAAGGAGGACGCTTGTCCCAGCTCGAGAAATGCGATCGCCGGTCCCTTCGCTCGCAGCGTGCCCTTCGCCAGGCACTTGCCAGCGAGCTTGCCGAAAGCGGCGACCTTTCGCGCATTAATGTCGCGTCGCTCACCGAGCGCGCCGGCCTTACGCGCCGCACGTTCTATTCGCACTACCGCGATATCCCCGACTTCATCAATCAAATCGAGGACGGCTTGCTGGCCGAGATCCGTGAACGCATTGAGCTCATCACCGCAGCTCAGCTGCCCGATCTCTACCACAACATCGATGAACTCGAGCCGGCGCCCGGTTCGGTTGAACTGCTGCGCTATCTTGCGGCCAACCGCGACTTAATCGGTGCGCTGCTGGGTCCGGGCGGCGACCAGGCCTTCATTAAAAGGATCATCGACACCGCGCGTGAGGCTGTGGTGCCGCGTGCGCAGACGGGCATTTTGGGCCTGGCGCTGGGCACGTTCTTTGACTACTACGTCACCTACGTCGTGAGCGCCGAGGTCGGCATGATTCAGCGCTGGTTTGAGCGTGGGCTCACCGAATCGCCCGAGGCCATGGCGCGCATTATGACGGTGCTCGCTTTTGTGCGCCCTGGTGACCTGTATGGTCAACCCATCGATATCAACGTGCCGGAATACGGCATGAAGCTATTGAACTTGCAGCTCGAGGACGCGGCCGACACCGCCGCAACCGTCGAGTCCAACAACTAAGAGGAGAGACAATGAGCAAACTCGTCGAGGGCATCAAGGATCGTATGGTCGCTGCCGCACGCGAGGCCGCGCCCGCC
>CAUCXP010000144.1 GCA_958446785.1 uncultured Collinsella sp.
GCATGCGCGCGCACGACCTCGAGCAGATCGTCCTTGGTCAGCTTGACCAGCGGCTTTTCCATGTAGCCGATGGCGTCGTACATCGGCACCGTGCCCACCATGAGCGGTGTCTCGTCGATGAGCTGTTGGCGGAACTGGCGCGTCTTGCCCGAGTTGGAGAGGTCCATGATGGCGTCGGCGCCAAAGTCCTCGGCGATCTTAACCTTCTTCCATTCCTCGGCGGCATCGGCTTTGTCGCCCGAGATGCCCAAGTTCACATTGACCTTGGTGGACAGGCCCTCACCGACGCCAAAGGCGCGCATGCCCTTTTTGATATGCACGATGTTGGCGGGAATGGCGATGCGGCCGTCGGCCACGCGCTCGCGGATATACTCGGGGTCGCGATGCTCGCGCTCGGCAACCTCCTTCATCTGCGGCGTGATCTGCCCGGCGCGGGCGAAGTCGATTTGCGTGACGAGCATGGGCTCGGTCTGTGTGCTCATTGGCACGGCTCCCTTCGTTGGCATTACCCATATCAGGTTTGCGGGTCAGGGCGGGCGCGCCCAGTCTCAGCCTGCCGTCTTGTCCTGCAAGCTCCCCGTTATGTCATGGGCTCAAGTATAGCCTGAATGGGTACGATTGGGCCAACGAGCGTGCCTGTGGGGAGGCGAACATGGAAGACAAGCATCTATATCGAGAGACGCAATGGGATGTATCGGCCGAGGAAAGCCGCGCGCACCATGGCCTTGTCGCGATTGGCTTTGCGGTGCTTGCCGTGCTGGTGATTGCCTTTTGTATCTGGACGTTTGGCGGTCGCGGCGGCGCTTCCTGGGAGTTCGAGGCTGATGATAGCCTAC
The DNA here is from genome assembly GCA_958446785.1 of uncultured Collinsella sp. GTDB lineage: Bacteria > Actinomycetota > Coriobacteriia > Coriobacteriales > Coriobacteriaceae > Collinsella. The sequence goes on from CAUCXP010000144.1 coordinate 837, forward strand.
CGATTATGACGATGAAGGTCTCTGGCGGCAACACGGTGGCCGCGCCGGGCGACTATTGGTATCCGCGCGACGAGTTTGTGCAATTGCAGCTGAGTGGTGGATCCATTCCTGGTGAAGAGATCGAGCGCGTGACCTTCGATGCGTCGCTTAAGACGCTGTCGGTAGAGCTCAAAGATCACGGGGATACGCCCACGACGATGGATATCGCCCTGACGGAATGGCGCCTGAAGCCCCCGTCGGGTGTTGCGGTGTCCGAGGTTGAACATGTCAAGATTACCTATCAGGACGGCTCGACAAATGAAATTGCCAAAGCCGACGGCTTGGCGGAATAGGCGCCGTGCTTAGGCGGCACATTCAAAAGTAGCGGTGGTCCTACAGGGCCTGTTCGTTCAGGAAGACCAAAGTGTTTTTATTTGAAAGCTCGGGAAAGTGGCGATAGCCAACATCGAACGCGGTGAGCCCGCTTACATCTTCGACCTTGTTTTCTGCCATCCAGCGCACCATGGAGCCGCGCGCCTTTTTGCTGGCGGTCGAGCGCTGGATGGGCCTGCCGTTGCGAATGCCTTCGCCAAAGAGGCATGTGACGGCCGTGGCGTCGCACGCGAGGCAGGGCAGAACGGCTTTGGCATACTCTATGCTGGCGAGGTTGACGATCGTGATGTTTGAGCCCGCCGGAGCGATGGCCCGTGCGAGCTTGTCGCCCCAAAACGCGTAGAGGTTTCGGGCATCGTCGACGGCAAGCTTCGCGCCCATCTCCAGTCGATACGGTTCAACGGCATGAAAAGGGCGTACGCATCCGTAAAGGCCCGAGAGGATCCAGAGATGGTTTTGCAGCCAGTCGAGCTGTGCGGCATCCATGACCTCGGGCGCCATGCTTTGGTATTGGATGCCGTGGTAGGACATGACGGCGGGGGAGATTCGACGCGCGATATCGGGATCGGCGAGGTCGGCATCGCTCAGGACGGGCATAAATTCGTGAAGCGTATCCAGGCACGTTGTAAGCAGCCTGTGGCTCACGTTCCACAGCGCCTGCAGGCCGCCGTTGCCTTCATTTCGCTCGATATCTAGCAATGCGCGGTGGAGGCGAGCCGTCTCGTGCGCAAAGGGTGGAATGCCCTGGACTTCAAAAGCATCTTGGGCCGCGCGCATCTGCTTGGCGGGCGAAATGATGACCTGCAGCATGGACTCTCCTCTGCCAAAAAAAGAAGTTGCGGTGGAATAATTCCTGTTTTGCCTGTTAAAAGGTGTGTTTGGGAACTATTTCACCGCAAGTGATGAAGGGCTGGCTGGGCTCGTCTTACGAGGGTTGATTAGGCGCGCTCGAGGAAGGCCTTGTAGCCGCGATATGCCTCGTAGATGTCGGCCTTGTTGGCGACCTCCCACAGGGCGTGCATGGACAGGACGGCAACACCGGAGTCGATGACGTTCATGCCGTACTTGGCCATGATGTAGGCGATGGTGCCGCCGCCGCCCGCGTTGACGCGACCGAGCTCGCAGGTCTGGAAGTCCACGCCGGCCTCGTCCATGATGTCGCGGACGAGGGCCACGTACTCGGCGTCGGCGTCGTTTGAACCGCCCTTGCCGCGGCTGCCCGTGTACTTGTTGAAGCACAGGCCGCGACCCATGAAGGCTGCGTTCTTGGTTTCGAACTTGCCGGCGTAGCCCGGGTCGAAGCCGGCGGACACGTCAGAGGAGAGCATGCGGCTGTGGGCGAGTGCACGGCGCAGGGCCAGCGGGCTATCCTCGCCGGCGAGCGTCATGATCTCGGCGACGGTGTTCTCGAAGAAGCGGCTCGTCATGCCGGTGGCGCCTACGGAGCCAATCTCCTCCTTGTCGACGATGAGTGTGATGCTCGTGCGCTCCACGTTGGCGACGTTGATCTGGGCGAGCATGGACGGATAGGCGCAGACACGGTCGTCGTGGCCATAGCCCAAAATCATGGAGCGGTCGAGGCCCATGTCGCGGGCCGGGCCGGCGGGCACGACCTCGATCTCGGCGGAGAGGAAGTCCTCCTCCTCGACGTCGTACTGCTCCTTGAGGATGTCCAGGAACATCTGCTTGACGGGCTCCTTGGGGGCGTCCTTGTCGTCCTCATCGAACTTGACGGGGCGGCCGCCCACGATCACGTCGAGGATCTCGGCGTCGACGGCGTCCTTGGCGGGCTTGGCCATCTGCTCGCTCGAGAGGTGGATCAGCAGGTCGGAGATGGTAAAGACCGGGTCGTCCGCCTTGTCGCCGATGTTGATGTCGACGGTGGTGCCGTCCTTTTTGCAGATGACGCCTACGAGTGCGAGCGGGGAAGCGACCCAGTGGTAGCTCTTGACGCCGCCATAGTAGTGCGTGTCGAGGTAGGCCATGTCGCCGGCCTCGAAGGCGGGGTTCTGCTTGAGGTCCAGGCGCGGCGAGTCCACGTGGGCGCCCAGGATGTTAAAGCCCTGCTCGAGCGGGGCGGTGCCCAGGTTGACGAGCATGAGGTCCTTGCCGTGATTGGCGGCGTACACCTTGTCGCCGGCCTTGAGCGCGCGGCCCTCGGCAATCACGGTCTCCAGATTGACGTAGCCCGCCTCCTCAGCCATCTTGATACCGGTCTTGACGCACAGGCGCTCGGTCTTGTTCTCGCTCAAAAACTGCTTATAGCCGCGGCAAAGCTCCTCGAGCTCCTCGATCTGCTGTGGCGTGTACTTTTTCCATGCGCAGGGACGCTCCATGACGCAGGCTCCTTTCGGATCGATCGTGCTGGTTGATGTACCGTGAGCCATCGTATCACGCGCGGGCCCGCGGCGGCAGGGAAGCCTGATGTGCGGTGGCCGCGGGGCGGGGAGCGTGTAAACTGGTGTGAGCAAACCGTGCCCAGCCCAAAGCGAGGTATTCAATATGTCTGACAAGCGCCGTACCTTTGCCGTCATCGACGGCAACTCGCTCATGCACCGCGCCTTCCACGCCGTGCCGCCCACCATGAACGCGCCGGACGGTCGTCCCACCAACGCGATCTTTGGCTTTTTGAATATGTTCCTCAAGATGATTGACGCCTTTAATCCCGACGGCGTTGTTGTGGCGTTTGACAAGGGCAAGCCGCGCGTGCGCATGGAGATGCTGCCGCAGTACAAGGCTCAGCGCCCGCCCATGGATCCCGACCTGCACGCACAGTTCCCCATGATCAAGGAGCTGCTCGCTGCGCTCAACGTGCCGATTTTGCAGTCCGAGGGCTGGGAAGGCGATGACATCCTGGGCACAATGGCGCGCCTGGGCGAGCAGGCCGGCTGTGACATGCTGCTGGTGACCGGCGACCGCGACATGTATCAGCTCGTGACCGAGCACGTCAACGTGGTCTCGACCCGCAAGGGCCTGTCCGACGTGGCGATCATGACGCCCGAGAGCGTGGACGACCTGTATCACGGCATCACGCCGGCGCTCGTGCCCGACTTTTATGGTCTGAAGGGCGACACGTCCGATAACATTCCCGGCGTGCCGGGCATCGGCCCCAAAAAGGCGAGCGCGCTCATTGCGCAGTACGGTAGCCTGGACGAGGTCATCGCACATGCCGACGAGGTCAAGGGCAAGATGGGCGAAAACTTGCGTGCACACATCGACGACGCACTGCTGAGCCGTAAGGTTGCGACCATCCGCACCGATGCGCCCGTCGAGCTCGATTTTGAGGCGACGTCCTTCCCGGCGTTTTCTGCCGATGAGGTTTCCGCGGCGCTGGGTACGCTTGGTATCACCGCCATGCAGAACCGTTTCTTGGCGCTGATCGGCGGCGAGGGCGGGGCTGCTGCTGCCAGTACGTTCGATATGCCCGCCGTTTCGCGCGCCGCTGCCGGCGATGCCGAAGCGCTTGCCGCCGCTGCCGCCGAGGTCGTTCGCGCGATTGATGCGGGTGAGTGGATTGCCGCCGTGGTGGACGATGACAAGGAGGAGGGCGCGCTCTTTGGACTGACGCGCACGCTGTGGCTGGCGACGTCCAAGGGCCTGTTCGCGCTCGAGGAGGGCGACAGCGGTGCGGCGGCTGAGGTTGAGGGCTTCAACTTCGTCCACGGCGTGATCGCCGGTGTGCTCGGCAGTCTGGTCATCTACGCCGTGTGCTACTGGG
>CAUCXP010000145.1 GCA_958446785.1 uncultured Collinsella sp.
CTTATCATCGTAGTCGAACTGGCTAATCTTGAGTGTAGAGCCCTCGACCTCAGCAAGGTTCCGGGTAGCCGCATCAGAGGCAGACGTCCCCTTCGCAACGCGGCCGCTTTCGATAACACGCACCGGGCCGCCGGAGACACGTTTGACCTCGACCGTGCCCGACGTCACGTCCAAGTCGAGCGATTGGAACGCGTCGGCATCAAACGTTTCACTCGAAAGCCGCTGAGGCCGAGCGGAATAGTTACCGCTATCCAAGAGATCATCGTCGTCAAACATATCGTCAAAATCAGACAAATTGCCAGATAGAATACCGGTCGTACGCACCATTTCGGAATGAGCCAATAGCCGCGAAGTGCCAAAGACAAGTCCGATGATAAGCACAAACGCTCCGATGCCAACGATCAGGCGCACCTTCGATTCATGCGAGAGCTTCATCATTCATCACCTTCCTTGGCACTCGGCTCAGCGTTGGTCGCGGCAGCCATGTCAGCGTCAACAGCAGGGGAAGCATCCTGAGCCCTAGCTGTCGCCGATGCCGGACCAACCTGAATATCCCCGCGCGCCCAATCACCATCGAGCGCACGTGCCACCCAGTGATAGATGGGGATCGTAAAGAAAATCAGCGCGGCATAGGGGCCGGCGCCAAACAGGAACATCAGCAAAAAGAACAGCAGCCAGCACACGGCCCAGTACGGAAACGACTGGAACGGACCCTTCACCGGAGTCGAGCCAACCGCGCCGCCACTCGTCGCCTGCGCCGTAGCGGCATTGGCGGCCTGTGCGCTCCAGCTTGCCGCTTGCGCCGCCTTGGCGGCGGCGTCACTCGCCTGTGTTGCCGCCTCGGTTGCGCGTGCCGCCGCTTCATGGGTACGGGCGCGCTCCGCTGCCTCGGCCTCGCGCTGACGGGCGCGGTCCTCGTTCTCAAACTCGATATCGTCCTCGATCTCGTCGCTCGGATTGAGGAGATCGTCCAGGCTCACGCCATAGAGTTTGGCGAGCGAGATCAGGTTCTCGGTATCGGGCGAGCTCTCCGCGCGCTCCCATTTACTGACCGCCTGGCGCGACAGCCCCAGCTTTCGCGCCAGCCCTTCTTGGCTAAAACCCTTGCTGCGACGAAGGTCGGCGAGCCGCTGCGCAGTTTCTACATTCATGGTTCCTCCTATGTGATGCCAGCCGTGCCGCCGGACCGTTTTTGTTCTTAAGGCGCCTTGCACAGTTAAAAATCTATCCGCCACCGCCAAAAGCATGCCACCTATTCTAGTGAGATTTTTGACAACCGACGGTTGCGGGCATATATGAGCTGCGGAAATGTGTCCAAACAAAGCAATGACCCGCAGCTCGGTTGTCCCCGTTGCGGCGTTAACGGTAGTATGGTCGTACTGTTTATTCCGCACCGCCAACGGAGGGAGTTCCGCGCCGTGAACCGCGATTTCGCCTCATCGCTCATCCAGCTCAACAATACGTTCTATCGCGAGCACTCCGCCTCCTTTTCCGATACGCGCCAGGCCCCGTGGCCCGGCTGGGTGCGCACCATGGACATCGCGCTCGAGCAGCTCGACGTCGCTACAATCGAGCATCCCGTCCGTGTCTTCGATCTTGCCTGCGGCAATATGCGATTCGAGAACTTTGCCGCCGGCGGCACGCTGGCTGCCAAAGGCGTGGACGGCACGAGCCCCTCGGCAGACGCCAGCTGCCCCTTCGAGTTCTATGGTGTCGACTCGTGCCAGGACCTGGCCATCGATGCACGCGGCCACGCCCTGCGCATTCCCAACCTGTACTTCCAGGAACTCGACGTACTCGATGCCCTCATGAAGCTCAACCCCGCCGAAACACCCGACGTGCTTTTCGATGCCCCGCTCGCCGACATCTCGGTCTGCTTTGGCTTTATGCACCACGTGCCGTCGTGCGAGTACCGCGTACGCGTGCTCGACGCCCTGGTGCGCCAGACGCGCCCGGGCGGCATCATCGCCATCAGCTTTTGGGAGTTTATGAACGACGAGCGCATGGCGCGCAAAGCCGTTCGCGCCGAGGCCCGCGCCGAGCTCACCCCGCCGTTTGAGGGTTACGATTCCGCACAGTTCGAAGCCGGCGACCACCTCATTGGCTGGCAAAACGACCGCCACGCCTACCGCTATTGCCATCACTTTGACGACCAGCAGATCACCGACCTGGTGCGCGGCGTCCGTACGTTCTACAAGAGCGGCGAGGTTCCCGTACGCGAGCTCGAGCGTTTCCACGCCGACGGTCGCAGCGGCGAGCTCAACCGCTATGTGATTCTCAAGCGTCTGTAGGCACCGACGACTCGCCGCCGAGCCGCACCACGCCTTTCGGGCAAACTATGCCCACTTTTTTCAACCCATTGACGGAACGTGCAGCTATACGTTCCATACTTATGACCAAGGAGCCCCATGGGAGCCGTCCATGTTCGCACGCCTAAAAACTTTGTGCTCGAGGAGCGCTTGGAGCGCTACGCCGATGCGATTGAGACGAACCCCGAGGCCTATGCCGGAGATTGGCGCGAGGCTTGCGCGCCAGTTGACAGCAAGCCCTTCGAACACCTTCACCTGGATCTTGGCTGTGGCAAGGGAACGTACCTTGTAGAGCGTGCGGCCCACGAGCCAAACACCCTCTTTATCGGCATGGACCAGGAACCCATCTGCATCGCCTATGCCGCACAGAAAATCTGCGAGCAGGAGCTTTCCAATGCACTCGTCCTGCCCCGAGGCGCCGTATCGCTGCCGCAGCTGTTTGCCGCAGGCGAGCTCGATGCCATCACCATTAACTTTCCCACGCCGCAGCCCAAGGCCAAGTACGCCAAAAAACGACTCGTCCATGTCGACCATCTAATGCTCTATCGCCCGCTCTTTTCAGCCGACGCTACCGTCACGCTGCGCACCGACAGCAAGCCATTGCGCGATTACGCCCTGAGACAGTTTGCCGCGGCCGGCTACGATACGCTTTGGGTAAGTGACGACGTCCGCCGCGACCATCCCGAGCATCCCGAGACCGAATATGAACGCCGCACGCGCGAAATGGGCGCCGCCGTCTATGGCATATGCGCCACACCCGGAGCACAGCCAACCGACGAACAACTCACAGTAGGCCGCATGCAGGAGCAAAGCCTTGCCTGCTACCTGCCCGATAACCTCGATGAGCTCACCTACGTGCCTCTCGGCATGGAAGAGGCCGTCGAGAACTTTAAAAACCGCGCCCGCAAAGGCAAGAAACGCCTGCCGCAGGAGTCCTAGAGGCTTCTTATGGTCGCGGCGTCGGCAAACAAGCGCAAATAGGCGCCAACAAACGACCCTCAAGTCTAAGTGAGTAGACTTTTTAGCAATATCCAAGCACAACCCGCATAACGAAAACTAAAACCGCAGATAGAGCCCTTGCGCAAAAGCCATGTGCTCGCGACATCGCAAAAAGTCTACTCACTTAGCTGGCAACTGCACCAAACGGCCGGACAGAACGCCCATTTCCTGCATTTTCTCGCGCGCTGGCACCCCGCGCCGCCGCTACGCCATAATAGTTGGCGGACAAACGCGAGAGAAAGCAACCACATGGCACAGACCACGACAGATACTTCCGCCAGCACCGTTTCCGGCGCCGGCGCCGCCAGCTCGTTCTCGGGCGGCACGGGAACCGAGGCAGAGTTCGGCTCGCTCGGTGCGCTCTCCCCCACCTGGTGGGAGCCCGAGGACGGCAGCGAGCCCGAACCATGGCTCACGCCTGATCAGGCCTTCGAACGCTTCTTTGAATGGACGAGCGATCGCGGCATTGAGCTGTGGGACCACCAAGAAGAGGCCCTCATGGACCTGGCTGCCGGCGATCACGTCATTTTGGGCACACCGACCGGATCAGGTAAATCGCTCGTCGCGCTGGGCATGCTCTTTATGGGCATGGCACAGGGCAAACGTTGCTATTACACAGCCCCTATCAAAGCCTTGGTCAGCGAAAAGTTCTTCGATCTGGTACAGGTGCTCGGCCGCGATAACGTAGGTATGATCACCGGCGACACGCATATCAACACCAAGGCGCCCGTCATCTGCTGCACGGCAGAGATCCTTGCCAACGACGCGCTGCGCGAGGGCGAAGATGCCGATGTTGGCTGCGTCGCCATGGACGAGTTCCACTACTTTGCCGACCCCGATCGCGGCTGGGCCTGGCAGGTACCGCTGCTCACCCTGCCTCACACGCAATTCATGCTCATGAGCGCCACGCTCGGCGATGTCACTGCCATCGCCGCCTCACTCGAGGAACACACCGGCGCTACCTGCGACTTGGTCGTCGATGCCCCGCGCCCCGTGCCGCTGAGCTACGACTATGTGACGATCTCCCTCGAGGGCACCGTCGAGCTCGCCATGCGCCGTGGCGAGGCCCCGCTCTACATCGTGCACTTTAGCCAGGATGCCGCACTTGCGACGGCGCAATCCCTCGCCAACTTTGGCATTGCCAGCAAGGAGCAGCGCGAGGCCATCAAGGAGGCGGCCAAGGGCACGAGCTTCTCGACGGCCTTCGGCAAGATTCTCAAACGCCTTCTTGGATGCGGCGTCGGCGTGCACCATGCTGGCATGTTGCCGCGCTATCGCCTGCTGGTCGAGCGCTTGGCGCAGCAGGGCCTGCTGCCCGTCATCTGCGGCACCGATACGCTCGGCGTCGGCATCAACGTACCCATCCATACCGTGGTGCTCACCGCGCTCACCAAGTTCGACGGCCACAAGATGCGTCGCCTGCGCGCACGCGAGTTCCATCAGATTGCCGGTCGCGCCGGCCGTTCGGGCTTCGATACCGAGGGCATGGTCATCGCCGAGGCCCCGGAGCACGAAATCGAGAACGCCAAACTCATGGCCAAGGCGGGCGACGACCCCAAGAAGCTCCGCAAGATTAAAAAGAAGAAGGCCCCCGAGGGCTTTGT
>CAUCXP010000146.1 GCA_958446785.1 uncultured Collinsella sp.
GTGGGTTTCTGATAAAAGAAGGTGCGCCGGCTTTCGCCGGCGCTTAATAAGGGGTTTAGTTGGTGCTCATTCGTTTTGCTGCAGACTCGACGTAGCTTGCCATCTCATCGACGTCGCAGACGTCTTCAAAGCGGACGGGCTTGGACTCGAGCTCGGCAAGTTGTGCCGGGGCGACCGTATCGGTGGCCTGCTCGAGCACACGCATAGCCTCAAAATCATCCTCGGGAACGTCGAGGCCCAGAGCGTCGCAGCAGGCGCGCGGGAACTTGTAGGGGCTGGCGGTCGAAAGCAGCACGCGGGCCTTAGCGCCCTCGGCGGGGGTGACTTTTTCAAAGACGTGATAGCCGCAGGCGGTGTGCGGGTCGATCACGTAGCCGTTTGCGTCCCAGCAGCTCTTGATGGCAGCGCGGACCTCGTCCTCGCTGGCCCAACCGCAGCCAAAGACGCTCTGAATCTTTGCCAGCAGGTCGGCGGGAACCTCGTAGCGACCAGTCTGTGCCAGCTGCTCCATAAGGCCGGCAACGAGCTCGCAGTCGCCGTCGGACAGGAAGTACAGCATGCGCTCCAGGTTAGAGCTGATGAGGATGTCCATCGACGGCGAGATGGTCGTGAAGAACGGACGGTTGCGGTCGTAGACGCCGGTGGTCAGGAAGTCGGCGAGCACGTTGTTCTTGTCGCTGGCCACGACGAGTTTGGCGACGGGCAGACCCATGCGCTTGGCATAGTAGCCGGCCAGGATGTCGCCAAAGTTGCCGGTCGGTACGCAGAACTCCACGGCGTCGCCGGCCACAATGGCGCCGGCGCGCAGCAGCTGCGCATAGGCGGCAAAGTAGTAGACAACCTGCGGCACCAGGCGGCCGACGTTGATGGAGTTGGCACTCGAAAGCACAGTGCCGGCGGCTTCCAGGCGCTCGGCAAGCTCCTTATCGGCAAAGATGCGCTTGACGGCACTCTGGGCATCGTCGAAGTTGCCGCGGATGCCGCAGACGGCGACGTTATCGCCCTCCTGCGTGGACATCTGCAGATTCTGCACGCGGCTGACCTTGCCTTCGGGATAAAAGACGGTGATGCCCGTGCCCGGGGCGTCGGCAAAGCCGGCGAGTGCTGCCTTGCCCGTGTCGCCCGACGTGGCGGTGACGATCATAATGCGCTCGGCGCCGCCGTCCTTGGCAGAGGTGCGGGCCATCAGGCGGGGGAGCATCTGCAGGGCGACGTCCTTAAAGGCGCTTGTGGGGCCGCCAAAGAGCTCCATCACATAGGTTTGCGGGGCGTCGGCGCCCGGTGTGGCGTCGAGTTTGACGAGCGGCGTAACCTCTTCGCTCACGAACGTGCCGCGGTATGCCTCGTCGACACACGCCGAAATTTCTTCGGCTGTGTAATCATTCAGTAACATTCCCAACACATCTTGAGCGATTTCAAAGTACGATTTATCTGCAAGCGAGCTGATATCGACCTGCTGGGTGCCGAGCTCGTCCGAGACAAACAAACCCCCGTCGGGAGCGATGCCGGTACGGATTGCCACCTTACTTGAGCACGATAAAGTGCGTCCTCGTGTACTATGATAAGTTCCCATATAACACTGCTCCTCGGATGCCTTGGTCCCAATCGGTGAAACCATGGTATCAGAGCGCGCAAAATAGGTTCGCAGAGGCTTTTTAGAAAGGTAACCTCCAGCCCATGATTAAGATTGCCAAGTTTGGCGGCTCGTCGGTCGCCGACGCCGAACACTTTAAGAAGATCAAGGCCATCGTCGATGCCGATCCGGCCCGCCGTTTTGTGGTGGTTTCTGCCTGCGGTCGCCGTTTTAAGGGCGACACCAAGGTGACTGACCTGCTCTACCTGGTTAACGCGCACGTTAAGTACCACGTGTCGTGTGAGGAGCTGCTCGAGGACATCGGTCAGCGCTATTTTGATATCGCTGACGAGCTGGAGCTCACCTATCCCATTCGTGAGGAGTTTGCAGCCTTTGCTGAGCGCGCCCGCTCCGGTGGCTACTCCACCGAGGAACTCGTGAGCCGCGGCGAGTACTTTACCGCCCGTCTGATGGCCGAGTACCTGGGCCTGCCGTTCCTGGATGCCGCGACGGTCGTGGCGTTCCATCATGACGGTACGCTCAGCATGAACCGCACCGCCGAGCTGGTGCAGGAGTACGGCCAGCAGGGTGGCTTTGTCATGCCCGGTTTCTACGGCGCGACGCGTGAGGGCCAGATCAAACTGCTCGACCGCGGCGGCGGCGATATTTCCGGCTCGATTCTGGCCAAGTGCCTAGGCGCCGACCTGTACGAGAACTGGACCGACGTTTCGGGCTTCTATTCTGCTGATCCTCGCATTGTGCCCGAGGCTCAGCCCATCGCCCGCGTTACCTACGAGGAGCTGCGCGAGCTTTCGTACATGGGTGCAAGCGTCCTGCACGAGGAGGCCGTGTTCCCCGTGCGCGAGGCAGGCATTCCGCTGGTCATCAAGAACACCAATGCGCCGCAGGACCCTGGCACCATCATTAGCGAGACGGCTGACGAGGGTGAGGCGGAGCCTATCATTACCGGCGTGACCGGCAAGCGCGGCTTTGTCGCCATCAACGTTGCCCGCGACCGCACCAAGCCCCGTGTCGGCTTTATGCGCCGTGCACTTTCGGTCTTCGAGCGCTATGACGTTTCCGTCGAGCATATGCCCACCGGCGTCGACCGCTTTGGCGCCGTGGTGCAGGAGCGGGATGTGCACGATTCGCTGTACTCACTCGTGGGTGACATCCAGCAGGAGGTCGAGCCGCTCGAGATCGAGGTTGTCGAGGGCTTGGCGCTCATCGCGACCGTCGGTCGTAACCTGCGCGGCCGCGCAGGTATCTCGGGCCACCTGTTTGGCATGCTCGGCCAGGCCGGCGTGAGCGTGCGCATGATTTCGCAGAGCTGTGACGAGATCAACATCATTATCGGTGTCGAGGAGAAGGACTTCGACTTGGCGATTCGGACCATTTATCGTGCCTTCTCCGACGAGAACGGCATTGTGAAGGTCGCGGACCTGGAGGCTCCCGCGCCGGTCGAACCCGCCCTGGCCGCCCTCCACAAGTAGCGGCCATCCCGGTAGATTTTTGGGACATGCCTGAAAATCTACCTTTTGGCGCACGAGTAGATTTTGGGGCATGTCCCAAGAATCTACCGTGGGGCGTTTCGTTTCGGTTTCGTTTCGACGGGGCGGGTTTCATGCCCGTCCCGTTTTTGTATACACTGGGCAAGAACATTCAGCCTGCTCGGCGTGCGGGCAAAAGCCACAACCTTTAAAGGGGGAAGCATGAAACAGTACACGGTTGCTATTTTGGGCGCGACGGGAGCCGTGGGCACCCAGATGCTCGAGTGTCTCAACGAGCAGGAGTTCCCGGTTGGCAAGCTCAAGCTGCTAGCGAGCGCGCGCTCTGCGGGCAAGACCGTCGAGTTCCGCGGCGAGCAGGTTGTGATCGAGGAAGCTTGCCCCGAGGCCTTTGAGGGTTGCGACATCGTACTCGGCGCTGCCGGCGACGATATCGCGAAGGAGCTGCTGCCCGAGGCCGTCAAGCGCGGCGCCGTTGTGGTCGACAACAGCCACGCCTTCCGCATGGATCCCGAGGTGCCGCTGGTCGTGCCCGAGATCAATGCCGACGATATCAAGTGGCATCACGGCCTTGTCGCCAATCCCAACTGCGCGACTATCATCGGCCTGGTTCCCACGTGGCCGCTGCATCAGCTCGCCGGCGTGAAGCGCATGATCGTCTCGACGTATCAGGCGGCTTCGGGTGCCGGCGCTCCCGGTATGGCTGAGCTCGAGGCTCAGCTGGCCGCCCTGGGCCGCGGCGAGGAGATTCCCGAGCCGCGTGCATTTGCCGCCCAGCTGGCGAGTAACCTGATTCCGCAGATTGGCGGCGTCAAGGAGGAGGGCTTTACCTCCGAGGAGATGAAGCTGCAGAACGAGGGTCGCAAGATCATGCACCTGCCCGAGCTGCGCGTGAACTGCACCTGCGTACGCGTGCCCGTGCTGCGTTCGCACTCCGAGAGCATTACGCTCGAGTTTGAGCGCGACATTACGGTTGAGGAGGCCCGTGCTGCGCTGGCTGCCGCTCCGGGCGTGAAGCTGGTTGACGATATGAGCGCCGAGGATGCGCACGATCGCTTCCCCATGCCGATGGATACGTCCGACCAGGACCTGATTTGGGTCGGCCGCGTGCGTCGCGACATCTCGAACCCCGAGGCCGTGCGCGGTATCACCTTCTGGTGCTGCGGCGACCAAATCCGTAAGGGCGCGGCAACCAACGCCGTCCAGATCGCTAAGCTGCTCTGCGAGTAGTGTGACCTGTCCGGCGGGGGCCGGGCTTGGTTTTCAGAACGTCCTCGACCATGTGTGGCGCCTTGTCCTGCTCCTTCGGAGCTGCGGACAAGGCGCCACACTGGTCTGCGGAGTGTTCTGAAAACTAAGCCCGGCCCCCGCCTGCGGCGACTCGGCTGCGAGCGGCCTGCGATGGAGCCGTTGCTGGTTGGGGCCGCTGGGCTGATGTGGGGGCACGTGGTTGTTGCGGGCCCTAGTCCCGGCGGCGGCCTCGGCGCTTTGCGCCTGCCGCCTTGGGGGGGGCTGCGGAGCGCGGCCGGCAGCTGCGGCGCGTTGCGCCTGCTGCCTGCGGGGACTTTGGGGTCGTGCGGCAGCTGGGGCGCTGTCGCGCCTGCTGCCTTGGGTGACTTTGGGGTCGATTGGGGTTGTCTGCACAATTCGCGGTATTATGTTGCGGAGTTTTGAAAGGAGCCGCTGGTGGTCACGACGACATTTGCTTCGCCTTTGGGCGAAATCTTGCTTGCCGCCGATGGCCGCGGTCTGACGGGGCTTTGGTTTGAGGGGCAGGAGCACTTTGGTTCCACGCT
>CAUCXP010000147.1 GCA_958446785.1 uncultured Collinsella sp.
GGTGGTGCGCGGGCGTAAAGGCGAGTACGCAAAATTGTTCGAGGATCTTCGGGCTGAGGGCTTTAGCCGCGTGCGTGTTGACGGCGAAGTACGTTCGCTCGACGACCCCATCGATCTGGACAAAAAGTTCAAGCACGATATCGAGGTCGTAGTCGACCGCATCGTGATTCGAGAAAACTCTCTGGGCCGCATCGCCGAGGCTGTTGAGCAGGCGACTGCCTTGGCACACGGCAATGTGAACGTGTACATGCTGCCCGATCGCGATGCCCCCGAGGGAACCGAGGGCGAGCTGCTGGAGTATTCGTTGGCTCTGGCGTGCCCGGAGCACGGGCACTCCATCGACGACCTTCAACCCCGCGACTTTTCGTTCAACGCGCCCTATGGTGCGTGTCCCGAGTGCGATGGTCTGGGCTTTAAGAAAACGGTCGATGCCGAGGCGCTGATTGAGGACCCGTCGAAGTCGATTGCCGATGGTGTCTTTGGAAGCCTGTTCGGCAATTCAAACTACTACCCCCAAATCTTCGCCGCGGTCTGCAAGCACTTTAAGGTGAGCGCGGATACGCCGTGGGAAGACCTACCTCCGCGGGTGCGCCGTGCGTTTTTGGATGGCATGGGCGACAAGAAGATCTCGGTCGACTATCAAAAGCTCGACGGTCGTCGTAGTCAGTGGGACACCAAGTTTTCGGGCGTGCGCAATATCCTGTACGAGCGCTATACCGAGACGACGAATGAGAACACCAAGGCGCGCTTGGAGAAGTACATCCGCGAGGAGCCGTGCTCGAGTTGCCATGGTGCTCGTCTGCGCCCCGAGATGCTCGCCGTTACCGTAGGCGGTAAGTCCATTTACGAGGTCTGCTGCCTATCGTGCCGCGAGTCGCTCGAGTTTTTTGAGGGCTTGGAGCTTACCGAGCGCCAACAATTTATCGGTGGGCGCATCGTCAAGGAAATCCTGGAGCGCCTGCGTTTTCTGGTCGATGTCGGACTCGACTATCTGACCCTCGATCGTGCCTCGGCGACGCTTTCCGGAGGCGAGGCCCAGCGCATTCGCCTGGCAACGCAGATCGGCGCCGGCCTCATGGGTGTCCTGTACATTTTGGACGAGCCATCGATTGGCCTCCATCAGCGCGATAACGAGCGCCTGATCAAGACGCTTGAGCGCCTACGCGATATCGGCAATACCGTCATCGTCGTCGAGCATGATGAGGATACGATTCGTGCTGCCGACTATGTGATCGACATGGGCCCCGGCGCGGGCGTGAACGGCGGACACGTAGTCGCGGCGGGAACGCCTGCCGATATCATGGCGTGTCCCGAGTCGATGACGGGCGCTTATCTGACCGGCAAACGAATGATCCGGGTTCCCGATGAGCGCCGCAAGCCCGGTCGCGGCTGCCTTAAGATCACGGGCGCCCGCGCCAACAACCTCAAAAACGTTACCGCCAAGATCGAGTTTGGTACGCTTACGGTCGTTACCGGCGTGTCGGGATCGGGTAAGAGCTCCCTGGTTACCGACACTATCGCACCTGCCCTTACGAATGCCATTCACCGTTCGACGCGCCCTGTGGGTCCGTATAAGAAAATCGAGGGCATCGAGTGTATCGATAAGGTTATCGATATCGACCAGTCGCCGATTGGCCGCACGCCGCGTTCCAACCCTGCTACGTACATTGGCCTGTGGGATGATCTTCGCGCGCTGTTTGCGAGTACGCCGGAGTCGAAGGCGCGCGGCTACTCGCCGGGACGTTTCTCCTTTAACGTGAGCGGCGGTCGCTGCGAAGCATGCAAGGGCGACGGACAAATTAAGATCGAGATGCACTTCCTTCCCGATATCTATGTCCCCTGTGAGGTCTGCGGCGGCAAACGCTATAACCGCGAGACGCTTGAGGTCACCTACCGTGGTAAGACCATCTCGGACGTGCTCGACATGAGCGTCACCGAGGCACTGGCCTTCTTTGGGAATATCCCGCAGATTAAGCGCAAGCTCCAGACGCTGTACGATGTAGGCTTGGGCTACGTGAGCCTGGGCCAGCCCGCTACGACGCTCTCGGGCGGCGAGGCGCAGCGTGTGAAGCTCGCCAAGGAGCTTCATCGACGCCAGACGGGCAAGACGTTCTATATTTTGGATGAGCCGACGACCGGCCTTCATTTTGAGGACGTCCGCCAGCTGCTCGATGTGCTGCAGCGCTTGGTCGATGCGGGCAACACGGTGCTGGTGATTGAACACAACCTTGATGTCATCAAGGTTGCCGACCGCCTGATCGATATGGGCCCCGAGGGCGGTAACGGCGGCGGAACCGTCGTGGTTTCGGGCACACCGGAGCAGGTTGCGGACTGTCCGCAGAGTTATACGGGCAAGTTTTTGGCGCCGTTGCTCAGGCGTGACCGGGAGCGTCAGGCTCAACTTGATGCTCAATAAATAGGCGATTCAGTTTATGGGCGCCATCGACTCCTTGTGATTCGATGGCGCTTGCTGTGTCGAAGTGACGTATGCAGCCGAATTGGACATATACTTAATCCTTGCGTCCGAATGCGAGGGAAAGGATATGCCATGGCAAAGGCTGTAAAGACGCCAAAAACCAATGCGATGCGCGAGCTGGAAAGCGCCGGCATTTCCTATGTTCTACATACGTACGAAGACGATGGTGATGAGTCGGCGGGCCTGGGGGTCGCGATTTCGGAGCAGCTTGGCGAGGAGCCCGGACAAGGATTTAAGACCTTGGTCTGCGTGACGCCGTCCAACGACCACGTCGTGTGCTGCATCCCTGTTGCCGACGAGCTCGATCTAAAGTCCGCCGCGCGTGCCGCGGGGGAGAAGTCCTTGGCCATGATGCATGTGAAGGATTTGCTTGCGGCGACTGGCTACGTTCGCGGCGGCTGCAGTCCGGTCGGTATGAAAAAACGCTACCGGACGCTCATTGATGAGACATGTGTCCTTTGGGATACCATTTTTATTTCGGGAGGCAAGCGTGGTTATCAGCTTGAGCTTGCACCTGATGATTTAATTGCATTTTGCGGGGCGACGGTCGCCCCGATTACGAGAGAGGACTGAGCGATGCCGCAGGAAGAATTGAAGTGCGGAGCTCATTTTGCAAAAGAATCTGCGCCTCAGACACCCTCATCCGAAGCTTCTTCGTCGCGAGACGACACTGACGACATGGGCTCGTCGGACTACTCCACGGTTGGTCGTTCCGCCGGGCTTATGACCATCCTGACCATCGTGTCTCGCGTCACCGGTTTTATCCGCACGTGGGCAATGGCGGCCGCTATCGGCATGTCGCTGCTCTCGTCTTCCTATCAGGTCGCCAACAACCTGCCCAATATGCTCTACGAACTCGTGATGGGCGGCATGCTCGTGACGGCGTTTTTGCCCGTGTACATGGGCGTGAGGCGTGAGCAGGGTCGCGAGGCCTCTAACGAGTACGTGGGCAACCTGCTCGGTATTCTGCTATTGGTGCTGGGTGGCATTTCGTTGCTGGGGACCGTGTTCGCCCCGGGCTTTATCTGGACGCAATCGTTCCTTTCGGGTGACGGCGGCAGCATGGATACCGCTGCGTTCATGTTCCGTTTCTTTGCCATCCAGATTCTGTTTTATGGTTTGGGCTCGGTGTTTTCGGGCGTCCTCAACGCACACCGCGACTACTTCTGGTCGACGTTTGCCCCGGTCCTCAACAATGTGATCGTCATTGCGAGCTTTATGGGCTTTGCGCCCGTGTCCGCACAGTTTGGCGAACGTGCCGGCATCATCTTGATTGCGGCCGGTACGACCCTCGGTGTCTTTGTTCAGATGGCATGTCAGATCCCCGCGCTTGGCAAGCACGGCGTGCATCCCCATATCCATATCGACTTTAAGGACCCCGCACTGCGCCAGACGATTGCGCTCGGTATCCCGACGCTGCTCGCCACGGTGTGCATGTTTGTCTCGACTTCTATCACCAACGCTGCTGCGCTGGTGGTCCAGCCCGAGACTGGTCCTTCCGTCATCGCCTATGCGCGCCTGTGGTACACGCTGCCCTACGCGCTGATTGCCGCCTCGCTTTCGACGGCGCTCTATACCGAGCTCTCTCACGACGCACAGGAGAAGGATTACGACAGCGTCCGCACGGGCATTTCGCGTGGCGTCGCCCAGATGCTGTTCTTCCTGATTCCATTCGCGCTGTACCTGATTGTCTTCGCGCGTCCGCTCAACATGATCTACTGCGCTGGCAAGTTCGATGAGTCCGGTGTGGCGCTGGTGTCGGAGTTCCTTATCTACCTGGCACTTTCCCTGCCGCTCTACGGCGTGGTCGTGCTGATGCAGAAGAGCTTCTCTGCCTTGCTCGACATGAAGCCCTATAGCCGCTATTGTCTGTATTCCGCCATCGGCCAGGCCGGCTCGGTTCTGCTGTTTGGCGTTGTGCTGGGCTTCGGTATGCCGGCAATCGCGCTTTCGTATGTCGTCGACTACGTGATCTTGGTCGGTTGCTCGCTGTGGTGGCTGCGTCGTCGTCTGCGTGGTCTTCAGGTTAAATCTATCCTGCATGGCGGTTTCTTTGGCCTTTTGCTCGGTGGCCTGGGTGCTGCCGCAGGCGCCGGCGTCATGTGGGCGCTTGAGCACTTTGTCGGGGCACTTGGCGGCTCGATTCTGATTACTCTTGGCTACGTTTGCGTTGCGGGTGTCGTCTCGCTTGCTGTTACCTTTGGCCTTGCCGTCGTCCTTAAGATGCCCGAGGTCTCGGCGCTGATTCGTCGCAAGTAGGTGCGCGTGGCCGGTCACGACAACATTCCAACGCTTGCCGAGCAGGTTTCGCGCGTTCCCACGCAGCCCGGCTGCTACCTTTGGAAAGACGCCAAGGGCGATGTCATCTACGTGGGCAAGGCGAAAAACCTGCG
>CAUCXP010000148.1 GCA_958446785.1 uncultured Collinsella sp.
AGCAGCTCCTCATCGGCAGGCAACGCTTTCCACGCCAGACCACAGCCGGCAGCGACCTCCCCGGGCACGGGAATCGTTCGCCCGGGAAGGCCGCGCTCGATGCACAGGGACTCGCAGCCCATGGCGGCCGCCGTGGTGGGAAACGTGATGACAAGCGCCGGGCGCTTCTCCCTCATGGCAACTCCAACCAATACGCTACGGGCGCACGACGCGCACGGCCTGCTCCATCTTCTCCACGATCACGTACATGTTGGTGACCTCGCCCACCGCAAGCTGGTCTTTAATGCCATAGTGGTCGAGGCAGGTACCACAGGTGAGAATCTCGACACCCTGCTCGGCCAGGCCCTTCAGGTCGTCGAGCACCGGCGAGCCCTCGACGGTGAGCTTGGCGCCGCCGTTGTAGAACAGCATGGTCGCGGGCAGCTCCTCCTGCTGCGTCACGGCAAAGATGAAGGCCTTCATGAGCTTGTGGCCCAGCTCGTCGTCGCCACGGCCCATGCAGTCGGTGTAGACGGAAATGACGAGCCTGCCCTTGCCGGCGCTGGCATCACAGAAGGCAGCGCCATCCTGCTCGGGATCGGCCATGGCAACGGCGCCAGAGGTCGCCACGGTCACGTGCCACTCGGCGTCAGAAACCTTCTCGACCGAGGCCGTGCAGCCTTTCTCCTGCGCCATCTTGGAGATGTTCTTGACGGCGGTCTCGTTGTCGACCGAGGTCACGACGGCGCCCTCGCCATCGAGCTGCTTCAGAGCTTTGAGCGTCTTGACGACGGGCAGCGGGCAGGCATCGCCCATGGCATTGACTTCAATCTTGGTAGACATAGCAAATTCCTTTCGAAAGAGCCGTTCTAGAGAACGGCAAACAGTTACATAAACGTGCGGGCTAGCGAACAACGCGGACGGCAGGACCGCCCGGCTCCGCCTCGCACACGCGCCCGACAACGACCGCGATGCGCCCCTCGGCATGCAGGCGACGCGCAAGCCCATCCACATCGGCAGCAGGCGCCGCGATGAGCAAACCGCCCGAGGTCTGCGGATCGTACAGCGCATCCAACATGCCCGGCTCCAGGTCCTCGTCGGCAGCCACGCGCGGGCCAAAGAAGTCCTGGTTGCGGTAGGCACCGGCAGGAATAATGCCCAGACGCGCCATATCGAGCACCTGGTCAAAGAGCGGCACCGCCCCCGACGTAAGTTCAATCTGCACGCCCGAGCCCTCGGCCATCTCGCACGCATGCCCGATCAGGCCAAAGCCCGTGATGTCGGTGCAGCCGTGAAGCTCGAGTCCCTCGGCCAGACGAATCGGGGCCTCGTTGAGGGTACGCATCGAGTCAAACATGGCTGCGGCCTCGTCCTGCTCGATGAGCTCGCCCTTAATGGCCGTGGTGATGATGCCCGAGCCGATCGCCTTGGTCAGCAGCAGAACATCGCCCACGCGTGCGCCGCTGTTGGCGAGCATGTGGTCGAGTGGCACAAAACCGCTCACGGACAGACCGTACTTGGGCTCGTCGTCGTTGATGGTGTGGCCGCCCGCGATGGAGCAACCCGCCTCGACGCACTTATCGGCGCCGCCCGCCAGAATCTGACCGGCAACTTCAACGCCCAGGCAACTGGGTATGCAAAGCAGGTTCATGGCATGGCTCGGCCGCCCGCCCATGGCGTAGATGTCCGACAGCGAGTTGGCCGCAGCGATCTGGCCAAACAGGAACGGGTCATCGACCATCGGTGGGAAGAAGTCGATGGACTGCACGAGCCCCAGGTTCTCCCCTACGCGGAAGACGCTCGCATCGTCGGAGGTATCGAACCCCACGAGCAAGTTGTCGTTATGCACATTGGGTAAGTCGCCCAGGACCTGGGCGAGGGCTCCGGGAGCCAACTTAGCGGCTCAACCGCTCGCGGCCGTCATGGACGTGAGCCTCATGGTGTCCTTAGCCATACGAACCCCCTTCCAACAAATCAACGACTTTAAGTATACGCGCCAGGCACGCTTCCCAAGAGACCGCCGACGGCTCGAACGTCGAAAGCGGCGCCGCAAGCGCCTGCGCGATAGCATCTGCCAGTGCGCGCTCAAACAACGGAAGGTCGGCCGCCACGGGCGTGTCGACATCCGTCATACGCGGCGACGCCACCCACGTCACGGGAGCACCGGGAAGCATCGCCTCCATCCAGGGACGAACGCCGGGCAAATCGGTCGCCACAACTTTGCAGCCGCACGCGAGGGCCTCGATCGTCACGAGCGGCAGACCCTCGTAAAACGAAGGCAGCACAAAGACGTCGGAACTGCGGTAGGCACGCACGAGCCCATCGCTATCCAGGCGCCCCGCCAGCGTCACCGGCACATCCGAGGCCGCGGTCAAGCGCTCGATACGCGCGTACTCGGCATCGTCCCCGCGGCCGCCCACAAGTACCAAGCCAGATGGGCGGACGCCATCGTCAATCGGCAATGACACAGATCGAACCAGCGACTCGACGCCCTTTTTAAAGCAAATCTTGCCCACGTACACAAGCGATCCCGGCTGCCTCGCCACGCTTGCATCGCGGCAGAAGACGCGATGGTCGTAGCCCGTCCCAATCACGTGGATGCGATCGGCATCGACGCCGCACACCAGGTCAATCTGCTCAGCCTGCTCAGCATGGAGCGCAAAGACGGCATCGAGCCGACGAACCGCACTTACGATGCGATCGCGTTCGAGCGTATGCGAACGCAGCTGGCGCAGGTCGGTCGAATGACACACGGCAACAACCGGCACGCCTCGGACGCACTCGCGCGCCAATGCGGTCACCAGATACAGGTGATGGCAGAGCACCAGATCGGGCCGAAACTCAGCCACCGCTCGATCGATTGCAGCAGCAAATGCCCGCTCAAATGCCTTGAGCATCGAAGGCGTCAGATCACGATAGCGTGTGGAGGGATAGGGCATGACATCGGACATGCCACAGATGGGAAACGGCAGCTCGGGCGACTCGAACGGTACGGCAAACACGGCAGCACGCCGGTCCAGCTCGCCTTGGGTATCACCCGGTGCCGCGCCGCAAAGCACGGCGGCGCGATGCCCCGTCTCGATCTGCTCGTGTACGAGCGCGGCAAGGTAGGTGCCGCTGCCAGTGCTATCTGGTTTTTGTGCCGAGATATTGAGGATGCGCATGTCGCGGTACACCCCTAGGCCAAGGCGGCGGCGCGGACAGCCGCGCCGATCGCTCCGGCAAAGCGAGCCTGGGGCGAGGTGGTCACCGGCGACCCCAGTAGCTCGCCCAACCGCTCCACCACGAAGGCGTTCTCGCACAGGCCACCGGTCAGGTAGTACGGGGCGCCCGCGGCCTGCCCGGCCATGGTCGCCACGCGCGAGACCACGCTGTCGATCACGCCACGCGCAATGTTCTCGCGCGGCTCACCGCGACCGATCAGGCTGATGACCTCGCTTTCGGCAAACACCGTGCACATGCTGCTGATCTTGGTGGGCTCGCCGGAACGCGCCAGGTCGGCCATCTGCTGCTGGGAAATGCCTAGGCGGTCGGCCATGATCTCCAGAAAGCGCCCCGTGCCGGCGGCACACTTGTCGTTCATGGCGAACTTGGCCACGCGGCCGCCCTTGAGTTGGATGACCTTGGTATCCGGGCCGCCCACGTCGATCACCGTGCCCTGCTCGCCAAACAGGCGGACCGCGCCGGCACCATGGCAGGTGATCTCGGTCACCACCTTGTTGGCATAGGGCACCGCGACACGGCCGTAGCCAGTCGCGATCACGCGAACATCCTCGCCCGTCACGTCATAGCCGGCTGCGGCGAGCTCACCGCGTAGGCGCTCGGCCGCATCGACCGACGAATACCCCGTCGGCATGACGCAGGTCCACGCAATGGCGTTGTCCGTCTCCACCACCGCAGCCTTCGCGGCCGTCGAGCCTATGTCGATACCAATGCCAACCACGGCATCCTCCTTCTATGCGGCAAAGCAGCTATCCCTTTGCCGCATTTGTCCTACAGGGTCTCGATAAAGGCAGCGATGCGCGTCTCGATCTGGCCCATGTCACCGTTGCTGTAGTCGGTCTCGATCTTCATATACGGAATACCCGCACCCTCGACAGCCTCCTGCATGCGCGCACTCTCCACGTTAAAGGTGTGGCAGGCCTGTAGCACGCTCTCTACCACGCCATCGACATGATACTTCTTGCACATGGCCAGCGTGTTTTCCATACGACCGTCGTTGGGCGTCATGACCGAGCAGTTGATGTCCAGGTAGCGGTCGGCGATGGCGCGCAGGATATCGGGAGCCTCCGGGTCGATCATCATGGCCGCCGTGCGCTCGCCCGAGCAGTCGTCCATGCACACGACCACACCGCCGTTGGACTCGATAGTACGGCCGATCTTGTTGATCACGCCGCCCACCGGGCAGCCAGTGATCAGAATGCGCTTGGCATCCGCCGCAACCGGGCGCTCGCCCGCGTCGTAGGTCTCGCGCAGCTTGGCAACCTTTTGCTCCAGCTGCTGCGTATAGGCCTCGATATCAAAGCTGAACGTACCGGCAAACATGGTGCTCATCAGGTCGACGCCGCTCATGGCCGCCGGCTGGTTGGCCTGCAGCGCAAACATCTCGAGCTGAGCCGCACGCAAACGGTTGCGACGACGGACGGCAGCGCGCAGGTCATCGTCGGTAATCGTGATGCCGTAGAAACCCTCGAGCTCCTCCTTGAGCAGGCGGCACTCCTCGTACCAGCCTTCACGCTCGTAGGCGCGATCGCGACCCTGCGGCAGGTGCAGAATGTGCGTGCGCTTGAGCTTGTTGAGCAGCTCGTACATCTTCTTCTTGCCGTCGCAGGTGGTCTCGCCG
>CAUCXP010000149.1 GCA_958446785.1 uncultured Collinsella sp.
AATGGACATTGGATGGATAATCAGGTCTATTATATGGTAGTAAACAGCGTAGAAGCCAATGCGAGGCACTCGCCACCGAGTGCGGCGACTTTTTGGTGCGCCGCAGCGACGGCGTTTTTGCCTACCAGCTAGCCGTGGTAGTCGACGACGCTGCCATGGGCGTCACCGAGGTCGTGCGCGGATGCGACCTGCTGGGCTCCACGCCGCGCCAGATCTACCTGCAGCATCTGCTGGGACTGCCCACACCGCACTACGCACATATTCCGCTGCTCATGTCACCGGACGGCCGCCGCCTTTCCAAGCGCGACCGCGACCTAGACCTGGGCGAGCTCCGTACCCGCTTTGGCACACCCGAGGCACTGCTGGGCTGGCTCGCCGGGCAAACGGGCATCGCACCGGACACCACGCCGCGTTCTGCCGAGCAGCTGGTCGAGCACTTTAGCTGGGATGTCATCCGCGCGCATCGCGAGAACATCACTGTAACGGTCGAGTAGCCAGTCTCCCCGCCTCTACGCAATATCCCAGGATTGGAGTTCGTCGCCCAGGCGAACGATGCAGTCGTAGAGCACGGTATGGCGCTCGGCCGGGTTGACATCCCGATGAAAATGCCCGTAGTACCAGCGCTTGTAGTCCAGACGGTCCTCCAGCTCGTCAAAAAACGTGGTGAGTCGATCGACATCGGGATAATTCCAGCCGGGCGCCGGATAGAGCGTGGGCGACAACATGCGCGTGGAGCAGGTGTGGGTGATCACGTAGTCGACCTTCCAGCCCACGCTGTCGAGCTTTGTCCGCGCCTCCGCAAAGTTGCGCTCGTCCGGCTGCTCCTGCGGCCACCAGCTGGAATAGGGAATGCGGTATTCCTTATCCACGCTCGTGGCACCGCCCATGGTAAAGATCGTTGAGCCGTCGAGCTCAAAAATCTCGCCGCGCGTCAGGCGTCGGATGGGCGAAGTGTCCGACAGGCGCTGCGTCAGTCCGCCGTGCCACAACTCCATGGGGCGCTCCGCCCAATGGTCGAAGCGTTCGTGGTTGCCGTCGACGAACAGCACGGTATAGGGGCGCGACTCGAGCCACGCGATATCAGCGCACTCCTCGGCAGAGAAATCCCACGGAAAACCAAAGTCGCCCGCGACGATTAGATAGTCGTCGCCCGTCAGACCATCCCCAAGGTCCCAATCGCGCAGCTTTTGCATGTCGGCACCGCCGTGAATATCACCCGTCACATAGACCGTCATCGGATTACCACTTCCCTGTAAGTCGCTAGCCCACATTCTGCACGATCACTAAGCCAACCGTTCCAACCCTTCCATCCCTTAGGGCTTACCCCTCGTTCTTCCATCCAAACGGGTCGAGCACCCAAAAGATCAAATCGAGCGCGCCACCGGTCATCATGGCGCCGGCAAGGGCCATGCAAACGTGCAGAGAGCTAGCACTTCGGAGCACGTCGAATGGCCCCAGAACAGCCAACAGCGCGACCGCTGCACCGGCTACGCACAGCGCAAGGCACGGCCCCGCGTCCTTGACGCACTTCTTTGCGAGATGCCTTGCGTTGTCACTCATTGGTATCGAGCTCCTTAGAGAGTCGTTGCTTGAATTCGCGCCGCCGCGGCAGAGCAGGACGGCAGGTTAAGTGTCACATGCCGTGCGGACATCCATGGGGAAACCGCCTGCTCGACCAACCCTTGACGCCGTTTTGCACCGGCACCCCATCCCCCGCTATCGAGGTCTAATATTTTTCCCGAGAAGTGAACGGCTGTTTTTGGACCCCTGAAACAGCCGCATTTTTCGGCGGCAAAATCGTGGGATTTCAGCATTGAAACCGCGGGAAACGGCACCTTTAAAGTGTCGATGCTTCGGGGGTCCGTTTTAGCTCGTTCACTTCTCGGGAAAAGTATTAGACCTCGCTGCTAGCCATCCAAAAAGACACCTCTCCCTTCCACACCGCCGTGCAAAAACTCATCCAACATTAATCTTGGCTCAAGAATCGCTTAATCTATAACCTGCACTATAGAGTTCGACCAAGGGCGAGGCGGCGCCACGCAGGCCGCCGAACGCAACGCTCGCGCCCGGGCAAATCGCCCAGCGTCGCGCCCATCGAACGAAAGGACAGGTCATGGACGACCTCGAAAAAGTTGAAACCATCCGCACCAAGTGCAATGTGAGCTACACCGATGCCAAGGCCGCGCTCGACGCCGCCGACGGCAACGTTTTGGACGCCATCATTTGGCTCGAGTCGCAGGGCAAGACCCAGACCACGTCGGCGCACGCCGCCACCGAGTCCGCGCCAGCCGATGAGCCCTCGGCCGAGATGGTCGCCGCGCAGGCAGCCTACGAAAAGTCGAGCGAAAAGACCGACTTCTCCAAGAAGATGGACAGTGTGTGGGAGTACCTCAAAAAGCTCTTCCGCCTGAGCCTGGACACCAAGTTTATCGCCACGCGCCGCGATGCGATCATCCTCAACATCCCCATCCTGATTCCCATCGTCGCCCTGTTTGCCTGGGGCGCCACGATATGGCTGATGCTGATTGGTCTGTTCTTTGGCATGCGCTACCGCATCGACAGCGACGGCGACGTGCCCGGCAGCATCAACAACCTTATGAATCACGCTGCCGATGCCGCGGACGACATCAAGCAAAATCTGAACGACGACAAGTAATCGCAGACGGGGGCACGCATGGCACGGATCCTGATCGTAGAGGACGAGGAGAAAATCGCCCGCTTTGTGACGCTCGAGCTGGAGCACGAGGGCTACCAGGTGGAACATGCCGCCGACGGCCGCACCGCCGTGGACCTGGCGCTGGAACGCGACTACGATTTGATTCTGCTCGATGTGCTGTTGCCGCAGCTCAACGGCATGGAAGTGCTGCGGCGCGTACGCAAGCACAAGGATGTGCCGGTGATCATGGTCACCGCGCGCGATGCCGTGATGGACAAGGTGGCCGGGCTCGATGCCGGTGCCGACGATTACCTGACCAAGCCGTTTGCGATTGAGGAGCTGTTCGCACGGATCCGCGTGGCGTTGAAGCGCTCGGAGGCCGTGCGGGCGGCTTCGGGCGTTGGCGGCGCCGGCGCCGGGACGGGCATGGCGGCCGGTGCGGGCGTCGGCGCCGGTGCGATACCCCCGGTCAGCGACTCGGCCCAGGCTTCCGCCTCGCCCTCCCCCGCTACGCTCACCGTGGGATCGGTTGTGCTCGATTCCGACCGCCGCGAAGTCACGGTCGGCGGCTCGCCCATCGCGCTCACGGCCCGCGAGTTCGACGTCCTCGCCCTGCTTATGGAGCATGCCGAGACCGTGCTCACGCGCGAGCGCATCGCGCACGAGGCGCTGGGCTACGAATACGTGGGCGACACCAACAACGTCGACGTGCACATCGCGCACCTGCGTGCCAAGATCGAAGACGCCGGCGGCGCCCGAATCATCCAAACCGTGCGCGGGGTGGGCTATGTCTGCCGTGCGTAACGCCGAGGCCAAGCGCGTCACATCCATCGCCCGCGCCATCAACTGGAGCTATATGTGGCGCCGCTTGATGAGCTACGTCTGGCTCGATCTGTTGCTGTTGGTTATTGCGGCGGCGATCCTCGTCTATGGATACAACCAGACGCTGCCCGACGGCGCGTTTACCGCAGGATGGATCCCCAGCGCCACCGTTCGCGGCATGTCGCTGAAGCCCGCGCGCGGCTGGGACCTGACAACGCTCACTTATACCGTCGAGTTTGCGCATACCACCAAGACTTTCCCCCTCGCACAGGACCTCGTCACGTTATGGCCTCTCTACCTTGCCGTTGTGGGTTGGCAGGTCATCAGCGTACTCAACATGCTCGGCGGCGCGAGGCGCGTACGCCGCACCATGGCGCCTCTCAACGATCTGGCCTTGCGCGTGGACGAGCTCGGCCGCATGCAGCTCTCCGGCGGCAAGATGGAAACGCTGGAGCAGGCCATCGTGCGCGCAAGCGTCGACTCACCAAGCGTCACCACCGGCGATGCCGACCTGGCGAGCATCGAGGTCGCACTCAACCGCCTACTGCGCCAGATGCAAGAGGCCAAGCTGCAGCAGATGCGCTTTGTCAACGATGCAAGCCACGAGCTGCGCACGCCCATCGCGGTGATTCAGGGCTACGTAAACATGCTCGACCGCTGGGGCAAAGACGACCCGGACGTGCTGGCAGAATCCATCGCGTCCCTCAAGGCCGAAAGCGAGCACATGCAGGAGCTCGTGGAGCAGCTGCTGTTTTTGGCGCGCGGCGATGCCGGACGCACGGTCCTGCGGCGTGCGGATACCAACCTGGCCGCACTGGTCGGCGAGGTATGCGAGGAATCGCAGATGATCGATACCGCGCACACGTATCAGCTGGCATACGACGCCGCGCTTGTCAGCGACCCGCGCTGCGATGCGCCCGTCGACGTGGCGCTCGTGAAGCAAGCCCTGCGTGTGATCGTGCAAAACGCCGCCAAGTACTCGGATGCGGGAACGACCGTCACATTTGGCATAACGCCGGATGCGGGCGCGGGCACGATCGACATAAGTGTTGAGGACGAGGGCATCGGCATGAACCAGGAATCCGCAGCTCACGCGTTTGAACGGTTCTACCGCGCCGACAACGCACGCGATGCCGGCGCGCAGGGCTCGGGTCTGGGGCTTGCCATTGCCAAGTGGATCGTCGATAGCCATGGCGGTGTCATTGGCGTGACCTCAGTCGAGGGCGTCGGCAGCCGCTTTACGATTCGTCTACCGCGGTAGGGATGCCCCTCGGCATAAATAAAGGGATAAGGCCATACGGCCCTATCCCTTTTTGCTAGCTATAGCAGCTTGTGCGCTAC
>CAUCXP010000150.1 GCA_958446785.1 uncultured Collinsella sp.
AAGGGCGGAGGCGGGGCATTCCCCGCCTCTTACACCACATCTCTGCGCGCTACCCACAAGGCGTCCTACGGCGGAGGAATTGCAGGCGTTTATCAGCTAAGTACTTGGACATATGTTGCGTAACACTGCATATTTTGCAAAAAGATAATGCTACAGGGCTTGTGACAGTACTCATATTTGACGTTTTTTGCCCACGACCCCTTATTGCGTGGGCGAATCAGTTGCAAAGCGGGATCCAAAGCGTCCTTCGCAAACAAAAACCGGAGCCCGCGCGATGCGGACCCCGGCTCAATACCGTGACGATATGTCAGTTACGTTCTACACGTAGAACAGGATGTCGTCGTAGGTCGGGACCGGCCAGTAGTCGGCAGCCACGATCTCCTCCATTGCGTCCACGGCGGCACGCAGCGTATCCATAGCGGGAACGACCTCGTGCGCGTATACGTTGGCCTGCTCCTGGCCATCGAGAGCCTCGGCCTTCTGATGTACGGCGTCGAGCGCCTTGATGGAGTCGTTGATGGCGGTGATACCGTTGCAGAGCTTGTTGAGCGTGTTCTGCTCGCACTGCATGGCGGCCTCAGCACCGGCGGCACGAATAGTCTCAAGGCCCTTAGCGACCTTGGTGGCATAGGCGGTAATGACCGGGCGATAGGTACGACGCGCCTCGCGAACCATCGTGGTAGCCTCGATGTTCATGAGCTTGTTGTACTTCTCGAGCTTGCAGTCATAGCGGCACTGGGCCTCGGCCTTGGTCAGGACGCCCGTCTCCTCAAAGAGCGCAATGGCCTTATCGGAAACAAAGGCGGGAAGAGCGTCGGCCGTGGTCTTGTTGTTGGCAAGGCCGCGCTTCTCGGCCTCGATGGGCCACTCGTCGGAGTAACCGTCGCCGGAGAACAGGATGCGCTGGTGATCGGTCAGCACCTTCTTGCAGTACTCGAGCGCGGCGTCCTGGAACTTATCCTCGGGCGTACCCTCGAGTGCGTCGGCGAAAGACTTGAGCGACTTGGCCACGGCAGCATCGAGCACCAGGTTGGAGTCGGAAACGTTTTGCTCGGAGCCGCAGGCACGGAACTCGAACTTGTTGCCGGTGAAGGCGAACGGGGAGGTGCGGTTGCGGTCGGTGTTGTCCTGCATCAGTTTGGGCAGGGTATCGGCGCCCAAGTCAAGCACGCCGCGCGTGGCATGGACGGAAGCCTTGCCATCGATGATCTTCTCGACAACCTCGGTAAGCTGGTCGCCCAGGAAGATGGACATAATCGCCGGAGGAGCCTCGTTGGCGCCCAGACGATGATCGTTGCCGGCCGAGGCAACGGAGGCACGCAGGAGCTCCTGATAGTTATCGACGGCCTCGATCACCGCGGTGAGGAAGACGATGAACTGCAGGTTGTCGAGCGGGGTGTCGCCCGGGTCGAGCAGGTTCTCGGACTCGGTGCCAAGCGACCAGTTGTTGTGCTTGCCCGAACCGTTGATGCCCTCAAAGGGCTTCTCGTGCAGCAGGCAGACCAAGTCGTGACGGGAGGCGATGAGCTTCATCTTCTCCATCATGACCAGATTCTGGTCGATGGCCTCGTTGACCTCGCCGTAGACAGGGGCGAGCTCATGCTGGCAGGGAGCGACCTCGTTGTGCTTGGTCTTGGCAGGAATGCCAAGCGCCCACAGTTCATCGTCCAGGTCCTTCATATAGGACGAGACGGTGGGGCGGATAGCGCCAAAGTAGTGCTCCTCGAGCTCCTGGCCCTTGCAGGGAGCAGCACCAAAGAGGGTGCGCCCGGTGATGACCAGGTCCCTGCGCTTGCGGTAAGCGTCCTTCTTGATCAGGAAGTACTCCTGCTCATCGCCCACGGAAGGAACGACCTTCTTGGGGGTCTTACCAAACAGCGCCAAAACGCGCTTGGACTCACGCGAGAGTGCGGTCATGGAGCGCAGCAGCGGGGTCTTCTTGTCCAGGGCCTCGCCCGTGTAGGAGCAAAAAGCCGTGGGGATGCACAGGACATCGTCCTTAATGAATGCGGGGCTGGTGGGATCCCAAGCGGTGTAGCCACGGGCCTCGAAGGTGGCACGCAGGCCGCCGTTGGGGAAGCTGGAGGCGTCCGGCTCGCCCTGGATGAGGTTCTTGCCCGTAAACTTGGTAATGGCGGTGCCGTCGTGGTTGGGCTCGAGGAAGCTGTCGTGCTTCTCGGAAGTAATGCCCGAAAGCGGCTGGAACCAGTGCGCGTAGTGCGTCGCGCCCTTGGAGATGGCCCAGACCTTCATGGCGTGGGCAACGGCGTTGGCCACATCCAGGTCGAGCGGCTCACCGTCCTCGAGGGTTGCAGCAAGGCGCTTCCAAATGTCCTTGGGGAGGTAGTCCTTCATGACTTCCTCAGAGAACACCATGGTCCCGAAGCGGTCAGTAAGTTCGGCCATACGGAACTCCCTTCGTATCGGCACCGCGTGAGAAGCGGTGTTGATTACTAACGAACGAGTCATAGATTAGGCTCGTCGTGTTTCCGCAACATTACCGTTATGTTGCTGTCACGAAACCAATCAATGAGGTTACCGCATCGCGGCGGCGTTGCCGCCCTCAACAGCCAATCAACTGTATAAATTGCAGACCTCTCCCCATGGTTTAAGGGTAGTCAATTTGGGATGGGGCTCTATTAACTGGTATTTCGCATCAGATACCAGTCTTTATAGCCCCATCCCAGATTGACCGCTCTGCTATAGGGAATGTCGATAGCAAGGCATCTTTGATTGGTATCCCCGAATAGCGAGTGAAACTCCACCGTGACACAGTGGTGCTGTAGAATCCTTACAACACATCACACTATTACGTATCTAAAGGAGCACGATATGCGCGTCGACGAGGTTTTTAAGCAGGCAGCATCCCAGGGCACCGCACCCGTTTCGTTTGAGATGTTCCCGCCCAAGGGCGAGCTTACCCTCAACACGGCTCGCGAGGTGGCAGGCAATCTGTGCAAGCTTTCGCCGAGCTTTGTCTCGGTCACCTGCTCTGCCGGCGGCTCGGGCAACGGCGCCACCACCGCCCCCATCGCGCAAATGATTACGAGCGAATTCAATACGCCCTCGGTGGCGCACCTCACCTGCGTGGGCCGCTCGCACGCCGATATCGCCGCCAAGATCGACGAATACCGCTCCGCCGGCGTAGAAAACATCCTGGCCCTGCGCGGTGATCTGCCCGCTGGCGCGACCGAGGATGACAAGCCCGCCTCGGACTACGCCTACGCCCGCGAGCTCATCCCCGAGCTTGTTGACGCCGGCTTTTGTGTGGGCGCCGCGGCCTACCCCGAGGGCCACATTGCCTGTGAGGACCTCAACGCTTCGGTCGAATACCTCAAGCAAAAACAGGACGCCGGCGCGAGCTTCTTTGTGACGCAGCTCTTCTTTGACAACGAGTGCTTCTACCGTTTCCGCGAGCTTGCCAACAAGGCAGGTATCACCGTGCCCATTACCGCGGGCATCATGCCGTTTATGGGCAAGTCGCAAATCAGCCGCATGGTCTTTATGTGCGGCGCGTCGCTGCCCTCCCCCGTCATCAAGATTCTCGCCAAGTACGAGAACGACCCCGAGAGCCTGCAGGCAGCCGGTGTAGATTATGCCGCCCGTCAGCTTTGCGACCTTAAGGAGCACGGCGCCGACGGTCTGCACCTGTACACTATGAATCGTCCTGCAATCGCCGCAACCATTATGGAGCGCCTGGGGTAATGGAAAAACCGCACATCGATACAACCGCTGTCGAAGTGCCGGCCGACCTTGCGTCGCCGGCGCTTTATCGTATCGATGATGCCCACCATCCCCGCGTCGATCGTGCCGAGATGCTGCGCTATCTGGGCTACAGCGGTCAGCAAATTGAGCCCGAGCTGTCGCAGCGTATTGAGCTTGTCGTTGAGCGTCTGGAGCTGGACATTGAACCCCGTGGCGTGCGACGCGTGTTTGCCGTCGATGCCACGGGCGTGGACGAGCAGGGCGAGCCCTGCATCCGCTTGGTCGGCGCCAACGTTGATCTGCGGGGTCGCGATATCTATCGACATCTCAAAGACGCCCGATTTGCCGCGCTCATGGCATGCACTCTCGGCATGGACGCCGAGCGTCGCCTGCGTACCACGGGAGCCCAGCAGCCCCTGGAGGGAGCCGTGCTCGACGCCGCATGCTCTGCCTATGTAGAAGCCGCCGTCGAGCAGATGGACCAGCAGGTTAAGGCTGCGGCCGCCGCACACGGACTCGCCGGTAACTGGCGCTTCAGTCCCGGCTACGGCGACTGCCCGCTTACGGCACAGCGCTCAATCGTGGACGCGCTCAACGCCACGCGGCTCATCGGGCTTACCGTCACGCCCACCAGCCTGCTCATGCCCACCAAGAGCGTGACCGCGGTGATCGGTCTGTTCGACGGCGAGGTCCACGACGCCCAGAGCCGCCCCACCTGCAATATCTGCCGCATGCGCGAGCACTGTCGCTTCCGCGCCGCCCACACCACCTGCTATTCCAGCCATTAGGAGCTCATTGATGTTTACTCCGCTTATCACTCATGATCTGGACGGTGCCGCGCTGGCGGCGCCCGTTGATGCCGCACGCCGCAATGGCGCCACGTACAAGACGCGCACAATCGACGACCTTCGCATTAAGGACGATCGCCTGCGCGCTGCCATCGAGGGCACGGGGCACCTGCTGTTCGACGGCGGCATGGGCACCATGCTGCAGGCCGCCGGCATGAAGGCAGGCGCCCTGCCCGAGCTGCTCAACTTTGAGGAGCCTCAGGTCATCACCGACATCCAGCGTCAGTACGTCGAGGCCGGCTGCGATGTGATCACCGC
>CAUCXP010000151.1 GCA_958446785.1 uncultured Collinsella sp.
TTATCCAGCGCCACCGCAATACCGTCTTCGTTGTTATTGGCGGTCACCATCTGGGCTACAGCCTTAACCTCATCGACGGCGTTGCCCATGGCAACACCGGTGCCGGCCCACTCAATCATGGACTTGTCGTTCTGGCCGTCGCCAAACGATACGACCTCACTGGCATCGATGCCGAGCTTGGGCAGGGCGCCCTCGAGCGCGCGGGCCTTGTCGATACCGGGCGCCGTGTACTCAAAGTACCAGTCGGCCGTAAACATGCCCGAAAGCGTCTGCTTAAAGGGCGCATACATCTCCTCGTGATGCGCCTGCAGGTAGGCTGGATCGCCCGCCGTCAGCAGCTTGTCCACGGGATAAGTGTCCACGACCTCATGCAAGCTCTCGACCTCACGGATCTTAAGGTCGCAGGCATCGCGCTCGTATTTGACGATGTTTTTCTGCAAGCCGTCAGGCAGCGTGATCATGCAATGGTACGAGTCCTCGACGTGCAAATCGCGACCGAGCGAAATCATAGGGATCACGTCGAAATTGCGCAGATGATCAATCAGACGGTGCAGCTCGTCAGCCGGCATGGCCTGGTCAAAAAGGACCTCATCGGTCTGAGCGTCGACCACATGCGCGCCATTAAAGGCAACTAGCAGACCGTCATGGTTTTGAAGGTCGAGCTCCTGCGCCAAGGCGTGCAGCCCCCATGCGGGACGGCCCGAAGCCAAAATGAGCTTAATGCCCGACTCCTGCGCCGCGAGCAGCTTCTCGCGCGTACGCGGGCTAATCACTTTCTGATCGTTGGTAAGCGTACCGTCGATATCCATCGCGATGGCTTTGATTGCCATATATGCCTCCCTGTCATTGAACAACCTTGTCTGAGCCATCATACAGAACACCCACGGCGGCGCTGTTTGCAACGGGAAAAATGTCATATTGTCCCAAACATGAACGGCGCGCCTTCGACGATTGCGATGCCCGTCGAGGCGCCTCCCGATACATTCCATCCTATCCAAATAGCAAGGGGCCCGTATCCCAACGGATACGGGCCCCTTTCAGCCATAAGCCAACTCAGCCGTAAAGACTACTTGCGATGAGCGCGATAGAACTCGATGAGCGCCTGGGTCGAAGCGTCCTGCTCGGCCTTGGCGGCGTCGTCATGGAAGGCTGGAGTGATCTGCTTGGCAAGCTGCTTGCCCAGCTCGACGCCCCACTGGTCGTAGGAGTCGATGCCCCAGACCGTGCCCTCGACAAACGTGATGTGCTCGTACAGGGCGATGAGCTCGCCGAGTGCGAACGGGGTCAGCGTGTCGCCAAAGATCGAGGTCGTCGGACGGTTACCCTCAAAGCAGCGGGCCGGGACGATCTGCTCGGGCGTGCCCTCGGCACGGACCTCGTCGGCCGTCTTACCAAAGGCAAGCGCCTTGGTCTGGGCCAGGAAGTTGCCCAGGAACAGCTCGTGCACGTCCTGGCCGCCGTCGGTTGCGGGGTTGGCAGTGTTGGCGAAAGCGATAAAGTCGGCCGGGACCACCACGGTGCCCTGGTGCAGCAGCTGGTAGAAGGCGTGCTGACCGTTGGTACCGGGCTCGCCCCAGAAGATCTCACCGGTATCGGAGGTCACAGCGCTGCCGTCCCAGCGGACGTGCTTTCCGTTGGACTCCATGGTGAGCTGCTGCAGGTAGGCCGGGAAACGGTGCAGGTACTGGCAGTACGGCAGCACGGCATGGCTCTTGGAACCGAAGAAGTTGACGTACCAGACGTTGAACAGGCCCATCAGCGCGACGGCATTGTTCTCGAGCGGCGTGTTGCAGAAGTACTCGTCGATAGCGTGGAAGCCCTCGAGGAACTGCTGGAAGCGCTCGGGACCGAGCACAACGATCAGCGACAGACCCACGGCGGAGTCGACAGAATAGCGACCGCCGACCCAGTTCCAGAAACCAAAGGCGTTGGCAGGGTCGATGCCGAAGGCCTCGACCTTGTCGAGAGCGGTGGAAACGGCAACGAAGTGCTTAGCCACGGCCTCGGCGTTCTGCTCATCGGAGCCGTCGATGGCGCCCTGAGCCTTGAGCTGCTCGAGCATCCAGGTCTTGACCTCGCGGGCGTTGGTGAGGGTCTCGAGCGTGGTGAAGGTCTTAGAGACGATGATCACGAGCGTGGTCTCGGGATCCAAACCTTTGAGCTTCTCGGCCTGGTCGTTGGGGTCGATGTTGGAGATATAGCGGCAGTCGATACCGGCGTCGGCATAGGGACGCAGAGCCTCGTAAGCCATGACCGGGCCCAGATCGGAGCCGCCGATGCCGATGGACACCAGGTGCTCGATCTTCTTGCCGGTAACACCCTTCCACTCACCGGAGCGCACGCGCTCGGCGAAGGCATACATGCGGTCGAGGACCTCGTGCACGTCGGCGACGACATCCTGGCCGTCAACGATGAGCTGGCCCTTCTCGCTTGCCGGACGGCGCAGCGCGGTGTGCAGGACGGCGCGGTCCTCGGTGGTGTTGATGTGCTCGCCGGAGAACATGGCGTCGCGGCGCTCCTCGAGCTTCACCTCGCGGGCAAGATCGCACAGCAGCTTGACGGTCTCATCGGTCACCAAGTTCTTCGACAGATCGAAGTGAAGGTCGCCGGCGTCAAAGCTCAGCTTGTTCACGCGGTCGGCGTCAGCGGCGAACCAGGCCTTGAGGTCGATGCCCTCGGCCTCGAGCTTCTCCTGATGGGCCTCGAGCGCCTTCCAAGCGGCGGTCGACGTAGCGTCGATGGGTGCGGCAACAGTTGCCATAGAGTCCTCCTCAGCATACGGGCGCACGCCTCCATGCGCCCGGACATTCAGATGTCACTATTCTAGCGCAGGTCAAGACTACAATCAGCGAGCGTTGCCAATCGGCCCCCAAACGGCAACCGATCAAAAAGGGACAGGCTTATTTTGGCAGGTCAAACGCTTTACCAACCAAAAATAACCCGTCCTTTTATGGCAAATATTAGGCCGCGGCGCAGACGCTACCGAGTAACTCACGCAGAGGAGACCCGATGCCCTCCAGCAGTTCGGGCGCGATAATGGCAAAAACGGGAACCTCGCCGGTGCCCACGACAGCAGGCACCTTGCCCTCCGAGACAATGCATCCATAAGGCACAAAGCCGTCTTCGCCGGCATCGAGCGCCGCCATGCGACGCGCGAGCTCGCGCGCAAAGCCAGCAGTATCGGCATCGCCAATCGCCAGGACAAAGTCCACGCCTTCGTCGGTCGCCAGGGCCACGGCTTCGTCGATCAGCTCGTCTCCCCCGTCGCCTCCAACCGAGCCACAGCGAAAGAGCACGCGTTCGAGCAGGGCCCGGTCGAGCGAGCCGAGCGCCAAAGCGACAAGCTCGTCGCGCGTATGCTTGTCGCCGCCCAACACTACCAACGCCTTGGTCCCACCATAATGAGCAACCAATCGTCCACACCAGCGAGCCACATCTCCGTCCGCGACAAGGCGCGTCGGCATACCAAACCCATAGTTGACCATCGTTTCCACAACCCTTCCGTGCATGTAGGTGGTACCAATCGTTAGGCTCATGCTACGAAGGGAGCTTTTCCGAGCTGTTTCGCGCTCTTTAGGGCTGCGTTAAAACCCGATTCATGACCGACCAAAACAAACCAATCCCTTTTTGACAGGTTTTGACGATGTCCGGACGAGCGGGTATTATCGAACAGGTATTCGATAAGAACATGTGTTTGATGAAAGGACACGGATGGCGCACGAGCAGCACACCTATATCTGCATCGACCTCAAGACGTTTTATGCCAGCGTCGAGTGCGTCGACCGTGGGCTCGATCCGCTCACCACCAACCTGGTCGTTGCCGACGAATCGCGCGGGCGCACGACCATCTGCCTCGCCATCACACAGGCCATGAAGGACCTCGGGATACACAATCGCTGCCGTCTGTTCGAAATTCCCGATGGCATCGACTACATCACGGCCGTACCGCGCATGCAGCATTACATGGAGGTGTCGGCAAAAATCTACGGTATCTATCTGGAATACGTCAGCCCCCAGGACGTGCACGTCTACTCCATCGATGAGTGCTTTATCGACGTGACGCCCTATCTGGACCTCTATCACACAGATGCGGAAGGGTTCGCCTGCACGCTGCGCGACGAGGTCCTCGCGCGCACCGGCATCACGGCGACGGTCGGCATCGGCCCCAACCTATTCCAGGCCAAGGTAGCGCTCGACATTACCGCCAAGCACGTACCCAGCCGCATCGGCATACTCGACGACGAGACCTTTCGCAAGGAGATCTGGCCCCATCGTCCCATCACCGATATCTGGGGCATCGGTCCCGGCGTGGCAGCCCGCCTCGAGAAATACGGCGTCTACGATCTGATGGGCGTCGCGGCGCTCGACGAAAACCTGCTTTACGATGAGCTCGGCGTCAATGCCGAATATCTCATCGACCATGCCTTCGGGCGCGAGCCGACAACCATCGCCGATATCCAAGCCTATCGCCCGCAAGCAACTTCGACCACCACAGGACAGGTGCTCTCGAAGGGTTATGCCTACGAACAGGCCTATACCGTCTTGCGCGAGATGGTCGACAACGCCGTTTTAGACTTGGTCGATAAGCACGTGGCCTGCGACAGCATCTCGCTCTTTGTGGGTTATGCGAGCGAGCGCGCCGACATACGCCGCCTCGACGCCAGCGGTACAGCGCAGTATGTGGACGGATGCGGGCACCTGCGCTCGAGCACATCGAGTATCGAACCCACCGCAACCGCCGGCCCCGAGCTCGCGCCCCGTGC
>CAUCXP010000152.1 GCA_958446785.1 uncultured Collinsella sp.
CAAGCCCGGTTCGGGACGGAACGCGATAGCGGGAAGCGCATTGGCCAACGAGGCGACGAGCGGCTTCATGGTCGTCGCAACCGTGAGCATGGCGTCGAAGGTCGTCGGCAACAGCGCGCACTCAGTTCGGCCGCACCACTGGTTGGCGCACCAGCTAACAACCGAGCAGGTTGCGGCATCGCCAACGGCGACAACCAGATCGTCGCAGGTAACGCCGTTGGCAGACAGGGCGCCAAAGATAGCATCGGCATCGGCCAGCGTAGCACCGGCAGGCGAAACCTCGAGGACGAGCGGCGACACGGCAAAGCCGGCATCGACCAGAGCGTGCTCAACGATCTCGCCAAAGCGGTCGGAAACAGCGCTGTTCCAGACAACCATCGCACGCTTGGGCTTGCCCACGGCCGAGGCAAACATACGCGACAGCTCCTCGAACGCGCCCAATCCGACGCGGACATCGACACTGCGGTTTTGGAAATTGATAAGTTGGCGGCGAATCATAGCAGTCCACGCTCCAAAAGCATCTCGGCACAAAGGTAGGAAACGTCCTCGAAGGACTTGTTGCGAATATCAAGGGTAATATCGGCGGCTTGGCGATACAGCGGACGACGGTGCTCAAACAGGCGTGCAGCATGCTCGGGCGAGCGGAAATCGGGTCGGGTATCGGAGCGGCGAATCTGGCGAATCGAATCCTCGAAGTCGCCCTCGAGATACACGCACGTACCCATTTCGTGCATCAACTCAATATTCACCGGCGTCTCGACGATACCGCCCCCGCACGATACCAGCAGGCTGCGTTCGCTTTGAAGCGAACGGAGTGCCGAGGTCTCGAGCTCGCGAAAACGATCCTCGCCCTCGGTCTCAAATATCTCGGTAACCGACTTGCCGCATCGACGCACGACCAAGCGGTCGGTATCGATAAAACGCCGCTTGAACATGGTGCCGACGTTACGCGCGAGCGTCGATTTGCCCGCTCCCAAAAAGCCGATAAAGAAGATATGGTCGCAGCCGTGTTTGGTGTGCTGGGACATAGCGAGACCTATTCCTCGCAGGGAAGGTCGCGCAGGGCCCGGCGCTCAAAGATGCGGAAGATCTGCGTATACCACAGGTCCTGGGTTGCCTGCGGCTTGACCAGAATAGTGTCAACGCCGGCGAAGTTGCCGCTCCACACGTCCGTGTAGAGCTGATCACCGATCAGCACCGCCTCGTCGGCCGTGGCGCCGAGGCGCTTAAGACCCGCCTTGAGGGCAAACGGCGCCGGCTTCATGGCGTGGCTGATGGCCTCGAGCCCCAACTCGCGTGCAGAGCTCATGACCTGGTCGCGATGCCAATTGTTGGACACCATGCACAGCTTAAAGCCTTTGGCACGGGCGGCATCGAGCCAAGCGGAAACCGAGGCGGGAACCTGCTCGGTATCGCGCGGCACCAGGGTGTTGTCGCGGTCGAGCAGAATGGCTCGCTTGCCGTCGGCCCACAGGGTATCAAGGTCGATGCGATCGACCGAGGCAACGTATCGTTTGGGGCTAAAAATCCTCATGCTAATTCCAAGACTGTTGATGCTCTTCGTAGGTTTGCGAGAAGTACTCCTCGTCCTGCGTAATGTAGAAATACAGGTCATCGGAGTCGGTCGGCTCAAGTGTGGCCTTGAGTGCCTCGAGTGACGGAGAGCAGATGGGCGTGGGTGGCAAACCCTCGTGCTTATAGGTGTTATACGGACTATCGCTCTGCAGGTCGTCGGCGGTAACCTCGCCACCGGTGACATACATCATGGTCGCATCGCTGTTGAGATAGCGCAAACCGTCGAGCTTGCCGGCAAGGCGGTTGTAGAAGACCGAGGCCACGTGCGCACGTTGATCGGCGTTGAGGCCCTCGCGCTCAACGATAGAGGCCAAGTTGACGATGTCGTAGTCGGACATCTCCACACCGTAGCGCTCCTTGATCATGGCTTCGCAGCTCGCAAAGTCAAGCGACTTGTACTCGGTCTTAAACTGATCGAGCATGGTGCGAATCACGTCATCGGCCGTCGGCGAATCACCCAACGAATAGGTCTTGGGGAACAAGAAACCCTCGAGCGAGTCGTTGGCGGCGCCCTTAAGGAAGCTATAGTCGTCCACGTAGTTGGAGGCCTTGGCCTGGTTGAGGAAGTCTTCCTTAGAGATGCTGTCGTAGGCCTGGGCCACACGGTCGGCAACTTGATCGACCGTTAGGCCCTCAGGGATAGTCAGCGCATTGGGGCCCGCGTTGGGGCCTTCCATGAGCTGCTGAACCACCTTAGTCGCGTCCATGAGCGTGTTGAACGAGTAGGTGCCAGGCTTAAGCGACATATCGGCGTTGAGCTTTTTAACCGCCGCATAGTAATCCTTGGGATTTTCGACAATATGGTTCTCGGAGAGAATCGAGGCGATAGTATCGCCCGAAGCACCGTCGGGAATGGTAACCGTAACCTGCTGACCAGCCGTGACCTTCGAATCCCCACCGGCGAAGAAGCCCTTGACGGCCGGCACGACAAAGAAAGCGATCGCAGCAAGCGCAAGCACCGCCACCACAACGCCGATGATCATGGGAACCGGAAAACTCTTCTTTTGAGCACCGCGACGAGCATGCGTGTTGTAGCTCGAGCGGGTCGCCGGAGCAACGCCATGCGAACCGCGAGCGTGATGCGAATGCGATTGAGGGGCCTGAGTTCGCTGGGTAGGTGCCTGCTGCTTAAAGCGGGTACCGCCTGCAGGCTGGGCCGTACGAGCAGTGGGCTGCTGAGCCGCGTGAGAAGCCGAATGCTGAACCGAACGAGCAGAAGGCTGCTGACCCGTCCGTTGAACAGGTTGGGCCGAATGAGAGAAGGACTGCACCGAGCGCGCGGCAGGCTGAGCTGCGCGCTGCGTCGGCTGTGCCGGACGCTGACCGGGCTGGGCAGGGCGCGACGCCGGCTGCCGTGTACGATTCTGCTGGCGCGGATCGGAAGCGCTAGGCATGCGAAACCTCCTCGTTTTTACGATCGAGCCACGTCTGCAAAAACAGGCTGGCGGCAATCATGTCGATCTTGCCCCTCATCTGCTTTTCGTTGAGGCCCTGCTCGCGCAGGATACGCTTGGCCTCTTGCGAGGACAGGCGCTCGTCCTCAAACTCCAGCGGAAGATCGAGCTCGTCGGCAATCTTTTGCGCCACGGCGGCAACGCGCTCGGCCTGGGGGCCGGGCTCACCGGCCATGGTCAAGGGACGTCCGCTTACCAGAATGTCGGGCTCATAGTCCTCGACCAGGTAGCGGAACGTCTTGGCCATACCGGTGACCTCGGCGGCCGGGAGCACCTTGACGGGCATCGCCATCTTGCCATCACGGCTCGAGACGGCGATGCCGATCCTGGTCTCCCCTATGTCCAGCGCAAGCGCGACCACAGTGACTTCTTAGATTCTTAGGCGCCAAGCGCGGTCTTGGCGGCCGCGAGGGCATCGGCGATGCCGGCAGCATTCTTGCCACCGGCCTGGGCCATGTTGGGACGGCCACCACCGCGACCGTCGACCAGACCCGCGATCTGCTTGATCACGTTACCGGCGTGGAACCCGGCCTTCACGGCGTCATCGGAGCCGGCAGCGAGCAGGGCCGGAGTGCCCTTCTCAGTCACGCTGGCGACGACACAAGCGACAGGGCCGGCGACCTTCTGGTGCACGGTATCCCATACGTTGCGCAGGTCGGCAGCTTCAAGGCCCTGGAGCTCAGCAACGACGAGCTTGTAGCCGCCGAGCTCGACAGCACCCTCGATGGCGCTGGAAATGGCGTCGGAGGAACCACCGGTCAGAGCCTTTTTGAGCTTGTTGGACGTCTCGCGCAGCTCGGCCTGCAGGTTCTCCACACGGGCGGGAACCTCGTCCGCGCGGCACTTGAGCGCAGCGGCGGCGGCGTCAACGAGCGCCAGGCGGTCGGCCATGTAGTCGAGGGCACCCTTAGAGGTCACAGCCTCGATACGGCGGACATTGGAGCCTGTGGAGGACTCGGAAATAATCTTGAACAGGCCGATCTCGGCGGTGTTGGCGGCATGGGTGCCACCGCAGAGCTCGCGGGAGAACGGCTGGTCCTCGGCGCCCACGGAGACGACGCGAACGACATCGCCGTACTTCTCGCCAAACAGAGCGACAGCGCCGGCAGCCTTAGCCTCGTCGATGCCCATAACACGGGTCACAACCGGCTTGGAAGCGAAGATCTGCTGGTTGACCAGGCCCTCGACAGCCTTGAGCTGCTCGGAAGACAGGGCCTCGAAGTGCGTAAAGTCAAAGCGCAGGTGCTCGGGCGTCACGAGCGAGCCGGCCTGGGAGACATGCTCGCCCAGGACCTGCTTAAGCGCGGCGTCGAGCAGGTGGGTGGCGGTGTGGTTGCGGCGCAGGAAACCACGGCGCTCGGCGTCGAGCGCGGCGGTCACGGTAGCACCGACGGTCAGCGTGCCCTCGGCAACGTGTGCGACGTGAGCATACAGGCCGTTGTGGTTCTTGGTGTCGGCAACAGTCAGAACAACGCCATCGGCGGAAAGCTCGCCGGCGTCGCCCTGCTGGCCGCCCATCTCGGCATAGAACGGGGTGCGATCGAGCACGACCTCGACGTCCTCGCCCGCGGCAGCGGACTCGACGGACTCGCCGTTGCGCACGATGGAGATAACCTTGGCGCCCTCGATCACATCGTTGTCATAGCCATCGAACTCGGTCGCTGCGACCTTGTCGGAAAGCTCGACCCACACGTCGTTAAAGCTGCCCCAGGCATCGCCCTT
>CAUCXP010000153.1 GCA_958446785.1 uncultured Collinsella sp.
CTACTTCCCCACTCAATTGCCTGATGTACCGTACATATCCGCTTACACCAAATGGCAAAGCCGTTGACGATCATGGTGCGGGCCTCTTCCTCCGAGATACCGCGGCTCATCAGGTAGAACACCTTGTCGTCACCGATGCGGCCGATGGTGGCCTCGTGGCCGATATCGACGTTCTTGGCGCGGATGTCCATGGCGGGGATGGTATCGGAGCGGCTCTGGTCGTCGAGCATGAGCGACTGGCAGCTCACGGTTGCCTTGGAGCCCTCGGCCTTGGGAGTGGCCACGATTGAGCTGCGGAAGGTCTGGATGCCGCCGCTCTTGGAGATGCCCTTGGTCTCGACGGTTGCCGAGGTATCGGGCGCGTTGAGCACGACCTTGCAGCCGGTATCGAGGTTCTGACCTGCGCCGGCAAAGGTGATGCCGGTAAAGCTCGAGCGGGCGCGGCGACCGTTGAGCACGCTCATGGGGTAGAGATAGCCCACGTGGCTGCCGAAGGAGCCACTGATCCACTCGATGTCGCCGTCCTCGTCCACGCGCGCACGCTTGGTGTTGAGGTTGTACATGTTCTTGGACCAGTTCTCGATGGTCGAGTAGCGCAGGTGAGCACGCTTGCCCACAAAGAGCTCGACGGCGCCGGCGTGGAGGTTGGCCACGTTGTACTTGGGCGCGGAGCAGCCCTCAATGAAGTGCAGGTCGGCATCGTCTTCGACGATGATGAGCGTGTGCTC
Organism: uncultured Collinsella sp.; assembly: GCA_958446785.1. GTDB lineage: Bacteria > Actinomycetota > Coriobacteriia > Coriobacteriales > Coriobacteriaceae > Collinsella. The sequence continues at coordinate 729 of CAUCXP010000153.1, forward strand.
AAACTGGCCGGCGCCCTTGGCGTTAAGGCGGAAGTAGCTCTGCAGCGGGAAGTCCAACTTGGTGCCCTTGGGCACGTAGACAAACGAGCCGCCCGACCATACGGCGCCGTGCAGGGCCGCAAACTTGTGGTCGGTGGGCGGGATGAGCGTCATAAACTTCTCGTGGATGAGCGGCTCCCACTGCGGGTCGTGCAGGGCCTCCTCGATGCCGGAATAGACGATACCCATCTTGGACGCGGTGTCCTGCATGTTGTGGTAGACGAGCTCGGAGTCGTACTGCGCGCCGACGCCCGCCAGGTAGCTGCGCTCGGCCTCGGGGATGCCCAGGCGCTCAAAGGTGTTCTTGATGTCGTCGGGCACCGACTCCCAGTCGTGCTTTTGGTCGGTGTTGGGCTTGACGTAGGTGACGATGTTGTCCATGTCCAGGCCCTCGATGGAGGGGCCCCACGTCGGATCGGGGAAGCGGTTGAAGATCTCGAGGGACTTGAGGCGCAGGTCGAGCATCCACTGCGGTTCGTCCTTCTTGGCGCTGATCTCGCGCACGATGTCGGGCGTGATGCCGGCGTCGAGGCGCTCGAATCCCTCCTCGCCATAGGTGAAGTCGTAGAGGCTGCGGTCGATGTCCGCGACCTCGGTGCGGTTCTTGGTCATTACGTCGCCCCTTTACGCCTGCTGCTCGGCAGCGGCGGCCTCGGCCTGGGCGCGCTGCTCGGCGGCCTCGCGCTCAAAGGTCTCAAAGCCGTTCTTGTCGATCCAGGGGATGAGCGAGGCGTCGTCCTCGCGCACGATGTGACCCTTGACCATAACGTGGACGCGGTCGACATCCAAGTGCTCCAGGATGCGCGTGTTGTGCGTGATGATGAGCATGGAGCCGTCGCAGCTCTTGCGGTAGGCGTCCATGCCGTGGCTGACGGTGGAAAGCGCGTCGACGTCCAGGCCGGAGTCGGTCTCGTCTAGGATGGCGAGCTTGGGCTGCAGCAGCAGAAGCTGGAGCATCTCGACCTTCTTTTTCTCGCCGCCCGAGAAGCCCACGCCCAGCTCACGGTTGAGGTAGGAGGTATCCATGTTAAGCTCGGCCGCGAGCTCCTTGACGCGACGTCGGAACTCCTTGCCCTTCATCTCCAGGCCGGGGCGGCCGGCGATGCTGGCACGCAAAAAGCTCGACAGCGGCACGCCCGGGATCTCGACCGGGGCCTGGAAGCTCAGAAACAGGCCGGCGCGCGAACGCTTGTCGGTGGTGAGCTCGGTGATGTCCTGGCCGTCAAAGACGATACGTCCGTCGTTGACCGTGTAGACGGGGTCGCCCATGACCAGGTGGCCGAGGGTGGACTTGCCGGCGCCGTTGGGGCCCATCAGCACGTGGGTCTCGCCGGCGGCGACGTTGAGGTTGACGTTGTGGAGGATGGTCTTCTCGTCCACGGAGGCGGTCAGACCTTCGATGGAAAGCAGCGGATTTGCGCTCATGCTGTCCCTCTCTGTATATGGTGTACTCATAGGTGTGCTAAACCCTAGGAATCTTCTCGGAATAAAGTTACTATGGGTTCGGCGTTAGTCAAGGGAAAACCCGACTAATCCACTCGACTTTTTAGATGAGGGACATAATAATCAGGTTTGTTTGTTCCGCTTGCATAGGATTTGGGACAAACAAGCCTGGTTTTGTCCCGGTAACGATGGGAGGGTAGGTATGCTCATTTCTTCCAAGGGCCGCTATGCCCTCCGACTGATGATCTATATCGCGGCGCTCGGTGACGCCGAGGGCAAGATTGCTCTGCGCGAGGTTGCCGACCGCGAGCGCATTTCGCAGAAGTATCTGGAACAGCTGGTTCGTCCGCTTATGAAGGCTGGCCTGCTTAAGAGCGTGCGCGGCAAGGGCGGCGGCTACATGATGGCCAAGGACCCGGCCGAGGTGCGTGCTGGCGACATCCTGCGCGCTGTCGAGGGCAGTACGGCTCCGGTGGCGTGCGACGGCATCGACAACAGCTGCGCCCGTAGCGATCTGTGCTCAACCGTCAAGTTCTGGCGCGGCCTGGACGACGTGATCGAAAACTACGTCGACGGCGTGACGTTGGCCGACCTTGCTGCCGTCCCCGAGATCAACTTCGACATTAAGCTGTAGGGCTGCAAATGACATCTCTCGACAAGGTGTATAAGCAAATTGAAGTTTTTGCTCGGGAATGTGACGCCGAGAAGGTTGTGCTGTTTGGTTCCCGCGCTCGAGGTGACAACTTGCCTAAGAGCGATATTGACATCGCCGTAGCAGGTTGCCGGGATTTCGGCCGGTTGTCATATTTGATCGAGGAGCGTCTTGATACTCTTTTAGATGTAGATGTCGTCAATCTCGACGAGTCCTTATCGCGTCAATTGCTCGATGAAATTGCCAGGGATGGTGTGATTCTGTATGAAAAAATATGAGAACTTTGTCAGCGCCTTGGCGAATCTTGAGGATGCGCCCAATCAGGATCTCAACAATGATTTTGTTCAGAGTGGTTTGATTAATAAGTTCAATCTTCAATTTGAACTGAGCTGGAAGCTCCTTAAGCGTCTGCTCGAGTATGAGGGCGCCACGCTTGCCGCGTCGGGGTCTCCTCGTGCCATCTTGAAGGAGTCCTACCGATTCTACGACTTTATTGATGAGGCGGCCTGGCTAGATATGCTCAAAGACCGCAATACGAACGTCCATATCTATGACAACAAGCTCGCTCAAGATTTGATTCAGCGTATCTTGAACGTCTATATCCCCGCTTTCTGTCAGTTGAGAGACGGGCTGATGGGGCGCTACGGCGATCTTCTTCTGGTGCCCGACGACCAGTTTGTTTAATTCCTTTAGATTTCGCGGAGGGTTGTTGCCGTTTACCGAGGGGTTGTTGTGCAACAACGGGCGAGCTGCAATACTTATTTTTATCTTTGCAAACTGCACTTTAACTACACCAATGCAGGGAGGATCTTATGCAGCCCAAGCATTCTGCTATTGTCGCGGGCCTGACGCTGGCGCTTTCGTTTGGCGCCGTTTCCGTGCCGGCACCCGCCGCTGCCGAGGAGCCCACGCCGGGCGTTGCCTCGGATGCCACCGATATCGATAAGGGTCTCTACACCCAGCAGTCCTTCTCGGGCGTGCTGAGGTCGGTCCAGGGCGTTTCGTTTGTTAACGTGACTCCCGAGATGAAGTACTTCACCAAATACGAGAGTCACGGCAACTATAACCAGGGCTTTTCGTACGGTGACGGTTATAACGCGCTGGGTTATTACCAGTTCGACCGTCGTTGGTCGCTCATCCCGTTTATGAAGCAGGCCTACAACTACAACCCCGAAAAATACAGCATGCTCAAGGATGCGATTGATCGCGGCAGCGAGATTTCCAACACGAGCAATGCCATGTACGAGAACGGCCAGCTCACCGAGTTGGGCCGTATTGCGCAGGAGGCTTTCCAAGGTGCTTATAACACCGACCCTGTTGAGTTCTCGGCTCTGCAGGATGCGTATGCGTACAACTCGTACTATGCGGTGACCGAGGCGTGGCTCAAGAGCGGCCTGGGCATTGATATTTCGGGCCGTGCCGATTGCGTTAAGGGCATGGTGTGGAGCATCACCAACATGTGCGGCACCGGTGGTTGCAGGGACTTCTTCCGTTGGGCAAACCTTTCTAACAGTATGACTGATCGCGAGTTTGTGACGGCGCTTTCCAACAGTGTGGTCAATAACGTGGCGACCAAGTATTCGAGCCAGCCCCAGTATCATGAGGGCTGGAAGAACCGCTACCGCAACGAGCTGAAGGACTGCTTGGTTTATATCGCCGAGGACGAGGCCGCTGCCGCTGCGACGCCCGTGCAGCCCGAGCCCACGCCGGCGCCCTCGCCGACGCCTGATTCGAATGACGACTCGAGCGACGATGCCAACGATGACAGGATGGATGCGCCCTCGACCGGTGCTGACGGTGATGGCTCTGCTGGTGGCACTACCAACAACGGCTCTA
>CAUCXP010000154.1 GCA_958446785.1 uncultured Collinsella sp.
CTGTATACCGCCAAGGGCGTATCGAGCTCGAACTACGGAAGCCTAACGCATGCCGGCTATTGGTGGTCATGATCACATGCTAATTGGCCAGGCACGGCTTTTAGAATTTTTGGAGAGAACGCCACTAATGCCTCCCAGGAAGCCTTAGTTACCGAACCTTTCTATCCGGCATTCTGCTTTTAAACTCACCTGCAATTACTGGAAAGCCAGTGCAATCCCGCAAGGGCTTTCTTTTGGCGTTTATAACCGTGGAAATAGGATTTACGCGTCATCTTGCTCCCTCACCTCATATATGAATTCCTTTGAGAATTAACAAGGAGATTTAGGCACTGGGATTTGACGCTCGATTTGCACGGAATTAAGAGTGTGCTTTTAGGCGCCGAGCGGTATGCGTTTTGGGACGCGAGCAAATTCAACGCCCGATCTGTAGGCGAGAAGCACACCATGTTTGAAAGCCGCGTTTCGCTTGGATACGACTGCTGGAATTGCAGCGTCTCTAACATCATCTGCCACGGGAGCTTTAACGACAATGTTCCGAGCGTCATTGCGCAGAGATGGACGGTATGAAACGCTTGGCAAAACCGGTGCAGCGGCATCGCATAGGGCGCAGGCATTAGTCCGGCCCTGCGCGATGCCTGATTTTGAACTGCCAATTCAGAGCTTGAACGAGCCCACTCGCAATGATGCCTTACAGCTTCGGAAGCTCGGCATCTATCGAATGCGGCGTCGAATCATCGGAAACGCTGGTTTGGAGCTTCTTGTCGGGAAGCGCCGCAACGATCATCGCGGCGCTCGCGGGCGTCGCGAACACGATTATGAAGGCCAGCTTTAACCTCTGGTCCCCATACCCTTTGTCACTCGCTGCTTTACCAATTAGCCCCCCTGAAAAATAGCAGGCTATGCCGTAGCAGATTATGAGGGCGTAAAAGATGATTTGCATGTGCTTCTCTTCCTAACTCGTAAAATACTTGATTTGCCCGACATTCGGAATATCGTTGACTGAAAGCCGATGCTTAGTTATAGGGAGTGCGGAATTCTGTCGTCGCCAGCGTCTCTCCCGTCACGGGCTCAATTAACGTGATTCTATGGTCATAAATAACGGAACTTTGATTCCAAAGCCGAATGAGGTTCCACCCGCGCTTGAATCCTTTTACGTAGTTCGCGGGCTGCGTTTCAGAATAATTATTTGTCACCTCGCCATCGATGCCCCATGCGTACTCCTCAAACACGCGGATATCGACCTCTTCTTGCGATCGGTCTCCGCCGTCAACGAAAACGTGTACATAGGCGTCACCCATCGACTTCGAGCCGATTTCTGTCAGGGATGTTTCGGTATCGTTCTCATCGGAATTCACAAGAATCCTTACATCCAGTTTGTAAAGGTCGGAATAAAGTTCGGTGGCATCGCGATAGCCTACGTCCACGAGCTCGTCCATGTATTCCTTCGTTTTGGAATCGCTGCTGTCATAGTGCTTCTTCACGTACCCGTATTCGACCTCGTGGGCGCCGGTTTCATTGTCCGCATTCTTGAACCATTCGATAGCTTGGTCCGTATCCCCTTCCTTTGCATAATCCTCCGCCAGGGCATTGGCGGCCTTCGCCTCCATCTCCGACGCATCGCTGTATGATCGAATCAACTTGAATTCGGCATACGCCTTCCTATAATTGCCGCCTTCGTAAAGCGAGAATGCTTCCCTGTACCGAATTTCTTTTTGCAGCCCAGTAATTGCCTTTATCGCCATCGGCCTACCCGCCGTCAGAAAGAAGACGAGAAGCACGGCGGCGGCCGTGGCGAGGCATAGCAGCAATTTGCGCTTCTTTGCCGATTTCGGCTCGAGCACGGCTAGCTTTTCTGAACATTCCTTAGCACGCTCTTCGGCGTCCTTCCAACCAGAGATGCCTTTGAAAAGTTCACGCGCTTTTTTCAGGTTTTCGACACTCTCTCCGCTGGCAATAAGTGAATCGGCCCTGTCGTATATGTTCTGAGACCGTATATCGGCCGATTTGCATAGGGATTCTTCGTCCTGCAAATCCGAGAGGAGGTCCTTGTGGCATTTGCACCTGTGGCAGCTTTCCCGCTCAACGTTAATGCACCCGCATGCACACACCCACCATCCCTGATGGAACTGCGCCTTGCCGCCGGCGATTCGACTGTCGGCATGCAGTTCCTTCAGCTGGCGGTCCCTCTCGGCCATCGCCTTCTCGATCATCGAAAGCGGTTCGCGCTCGGGCGCTTCGGCAGGCTCTCCGGTCGAGTGCCACTTCCCTTGCTGGGAGTCGATTTGAAGCAGCTTGATGAAAACGGACTCGACGTCTCCCCTCGGCAGCGCCGTTGCCTTAAGGGCTCCCTGCTCGCATTGCGGCAGGTCTAAGTCTAGTTCCGAAAAGGGGACATAGCCTCTGGACCCATCGGCATAGTCGACATGGGCGATTCCGGAGATGGAGTTCAAGATATCCGCTGAGAGATTCTCGATCTTTATCTGCAGATAAGCCTCAGAGGTGTCGACGTTTCTCGCGACCTGGACGACCGTTACCATCGCCGGGCATCCGGGCTCCCATTTCAGCAGACTCGAATCCCCGGACCAGTCATCCCTGAAGACAACATTATAGTTACCCAATCACCTTACCTCCTGTATTCGCGGCTTTTGGAACGGCTTAGGCTATAAGACGGTTCCCACCAGCTTTCCAACTCAATTTTACATACGCTACCTGCGAATTTGTTGAGCAACAAATTTGGATATGCGAGTGGTCGGTTAAGCCGCGCAGGCGTTGGACTAATTATTCTTTGCCGCTGCGGCAAGACCAGCGCAACCTTTTGGGATAGTCCTACGCTCGGCGATGCATCTACAAGCCCTGAGCGAAGGGAGTGTCGCATATGTATGCAGCGGCGCGGAACCTTCGGGGGGGGGTATCTCCTAGAGGTGCTCTTCTCCGAGGCCAATCAATCATCGAGTACGTCCTGATCATCGCGATCATCGGCCTGGTCATCGTGTTCGCGGGACCCGGCGTGGCCGGAGCCATCCGCAACCAGTTCAACCTGGTCGGCAACACGGTGAACAGCGGGACGACCGGCGGCACCGATGCCGGCGGGGCGTCCGGCGGCGGTGCCGCAGGAGCCGATTCCGCGACCGTCCAGGCGGCCATCGCCAAGGACGCGAAGGACTGGACGCTCGACGAGCAGAAGGCAGTGGCCGAGGACATCGCCGCGAAGGGCGAGGTATCGCCCGCTTACGCCAAGGCGAGGGCAGCGATGGACGCAGGGACGAAGTTCTCGATGAAGCTGACGGACGGGCAGACGCTTGAGTACAAGATCATCGGCATCGACCACGATGATTTGGCCGATGGAAGCGGTAAAGCGGGCCTGACGTTCCTCACCACCTCGAGGAATATTTCTTCCAGCGTGAACGCACCAGAAACCAACGTTGGCGGTTGGGAGAAGTCCAAACTCCGCGCGAAGATGAACTCCGGCGAAATCTGGAACCTCATGCCCGCCGACTTCCAGTCCAAGGTGAAATCGGTCAGGAAGCTGACGAACAACGTCGGCGGAACCGACGAGAATGCCGCCGTGACGGCCACCTCGGACAAGCTGTTCCTGCTCAGCTACTCCGAGATCGTCCCCACCTCCTACTGGGCAGCCGAGTATCCCTGGACTTCCTCCGAGGGTTCCCAGTACAAGGCCTTCAAGGGCAAGGTGACGGAGAACCATTCTGAAAATGCCTGCCTGCAGATTGGCTACCATTGGTGGGAGCGTTCGGTGAGTCCGTTCAGCTCTACGACGAGATACTTCTGTGTCGGCTACAGCGGCAATCCGTCGAATACTGATGGCGCGGCTGGCTTGCTTTGCGTCTGTCCCGCTTGGTGCTTCTAGCTTGTCTAATGCAAGGCCCGTGCGACTCCGCGCGGGCCTTTCTTTTGGCGATTCTCGAACAATTTGAGGTTCATGGCACAGGTAGTCGATTTGAGGAAAAATGGGGCCATACGGCGGCTCTCAGAGCGTCTGCCGCGCTCCCCCGCCATTACCTCTGCTGCGCCCTCGTATAGAGCCCATCCTGCTTGGCGTTTCGTTGCAACAGCCCACTTGTCCACCGATCATGTGGACTACTGGAATAAATACAGCGACACGCTTGTTCGTTATAGTCGCTATATCTGCGTAAATTGCCGCGATAAATACAGCCTGTACTCGGCTGTATACCAGCTACGCGTATGTAGATTCATATCGCGTTAATAAATCAGCTCAAGCGCGTGCAAAACGCACAAGTAACCGTAAAAGGCGATTATCTCGCAGGTAGCTTTTTGGCACCCTGTTGCTTACTGAAAATTAAGCAATTGCTTAAAACAAAAAAGGTCAGGCACTAGGTGCCTGACCTGCAAACTTCTGGTCGGGACGACTGGATTCGAACCAGCGACCCCTTGACCCCCAGTCAAGTGCGCTACCAAGCTGCGCCACGTCCCGAAGCTTTTGTTTGTTGCTCTGCTCTCGCTCGCAACATGGAGTATATTAACCCGAAACTTTGTCCTTGCGCAAGAACTTTTTTAATTATTTTTGAGCAAGTCCAAAATTGTATCTGCGAGCTGGGGTTTTGTTAGCACGGGAAGTTCCTGCGTCCCTGTTGTGCTTACAATCCAGGCTTTATTGGTATCGGTTCCAAAGCCCGAATCGGCGCGCGAGACATCGTTGGCGATGA
>CAUCXP010000155.1 GCA_958446785.1 uncultured Collinsella sp.
AGTTGCCAGACGGATGCGCTGGCTCTCGCCTCCCGAAAGGGATACCGAGGTGCGGCGCCGACATCGAGGTCTTTAAGGCCATGTTCGATAAGGGCATGATCTATCGCGGCCACAAGCCGGTTCACTGGTGCAAGCACTGCCACACCGCGCTGGCCGAGGCCGAGATCGAGTACTCCGACGAGACGAGCCCTTCCATCTTCGTCCGCTTTGAGATGACTTCAAAGCCCGCTGGCCTCGAGAGCTTCGATGGCCCGGTCGACTTTATCATCTGGACGACCACGCCGTGGACCATCCCCTCCGACCAGGCAGTTTCCCTCAAGCCTGGCGCCGCCTACGTCGCCGTTGAGCACGACGGCCGCGCCGAGGTCATGCTCGAGGATCTGGCTCCCAAGTGCTGCGAGGAGTTTGGCTGGGAGTACACCCCGGTTGTGGTCGACGGCAAGCCCTATGTGGTTCCCGCCGAGACCTTCCATCACATCCACTACAAGCAGCCGATCTTTGACGGTGTCGAGGGCGTGGCGCTGCTGGCCGATTACGTCGGTGTCGATGACGGTACCGGTATCGTCCACAACTCGCCCGGCCACGGCGTCGACGACTACTTTGCCTGCCTCAAGGAGGGCATCACCGACATCTGCATGCCGGTCGATGACGACGGCAAGTTCTACACCGGTGAGGAGTTTGGCACCGGTGGCCCCTTCAGCGGTATGGATACCGACGAGGCCAACCCGCACATCATCGAGTTCCTGCGCGAGCGCGGCACCCTGGTCCTCGAGAAGAAGATCACGCACAGCTATCCGCACTGCTGGCGCTGCAAGCATCCGGTGCTCTTCCGTGCTACCGACCAGTGGTTCGTCTCTATGGACAAGACCGGTTTGCGCGAGCAGGCTGGCAAAGAGGTCCGCGAGAACGTCAAGTGGTATCCGGCCCACGCCGCCAACCGTATCGGCGCCATGGTCGAGCAGCGTCCCGACTGGTGCATCAGCCGTCAGCGCAACTGGGGCGTGCCTATCCCCAGCTACACCTGCGCCGACTGCGGCGAGAAGGTCATGAACGACGCCACGCTCGACGCCGTCATCAAGCTCTTCCACGAGAAGGGCTCCGATGCTTGGTTCACCGACGCTCCCGAGAGCTATCTGGGCGAGGCCTGCGTCTGCCCCAAGTGCGGCGGCCATCACCTCAAGGCCGATAAGGACATCCTCGACGTGTGGTGGGATTCCGGTGTCTCCTGGAAGGCCGTCTGCGAGTACCGTCCCGAGCTGGAGTATCCGGCGGATGTGTACCTCGAGGGTTCCGACCAGCACCGCGGTTGGTTCCAGAGCTCGCTGCTCACCTCGGTGGGCGCCAACGGCCACGCTCCGTACAAGGCGGTCGTCTCGCAGGGCTTCACGCTCGACGGTCAGGGCCGCAAGATGTCCAAGTCGCTCGGCAACGTCATCGACCCCAACAAGGTCTGCGACGAGATGGGCGCCGACATCATCCGTCTGTGGGTCGCTTCCGTCGACACCAGCTCCGACGTCTCCATCGACCACGAGATTCTCGCTCGTACGTCCGATGCCTACCGTCGTTTCCGCAACACGCTGCGCTTCCTGCTCTCCGAGCTCGAGGGCCAGTTTGAGCCCGAGACCGATGGCGTCCCCTTTGCCGACCTGCTGCCGCTCGACAAGCTCATGGTTGCCCGCCTGACCCAGGTCCAGGCCGAGGTCGACGATGCCTACGCCAGCTACGAGTTCCCGCGCGCCTACCGTGCGCTCTACGACTTCGTGGTTACCGAGCTTTCCAACGTGTACCTCGACGCCCTGAAGGATCGTCTGTACTGCGACAAGCCCGGCTCGCTCGAGCGCCGCAGCGCCCAGACCGTGCTGGCCGAGCTCTTCTCGATGCTCATGCGCGACCTGCAGCCGATCCTGTCCTACACGGTCGACGAGGCCATGGCCTATGCGCCTGCCGGCTGCGTCGATCACCAGAAGTACGCTGCGCTGCTCGATTGGTATAAGTCGCCCATTACGGTCGACGAGGCCAATGAGTTTGAGGGCGTGCTCGAGGCTTCACTCGAGCTCCGTAGCACCGTGACCAAGGCCCTTGAGGACGCCCGCTCCGCCGGCACCTTCACCAAGAGCCAGCAGGTCCGCGTCAAGGCGGTCGTTCCCGCCGAGATGTACGCGCTGCTGACTGGCGACAAAGCCGTCGACCTGGCCGAGTTCTACATCGTCTCCGCTGTTGAACTGACCCAGGGCGAGGAGCTCTCCGTTGCCATCGAGGCTGCTGAGGGCGAGTGCTGCGACCGTTGCTGGAACTATCGCACCACCGTCGGCGAGTACAACGGCCACGCTCACATCTGCAAGCGCTGCGCGGAGGCGCTGAACTAGCCTTTGGGGACGTTCTTAAACGACTGTCAAACAAGAAAGTCCCCAACGTCAACTTTTGTCACGTCCAAGCGGCATTCTGTTTTTCGGAATGCCGCTTTCGTTTTTAGCTGGTTATTTCGCTAGCGTTGGTGAATATGCTGCGCGTTTGGCGTTTGTCACTATAAGATGATTACTTGCATTAAACGTAATTCGATGTTCTTGAGGGTAGGGGATTGATTTGGGTCGTACTGGGGATATGACGCCGCCTTTGCGTTGGCGGTTGGGTGTTGCTGGTGGGGTGGCGCTGGTTGTGCTGCTTGTTGACCAGCTAACCAAGCTTGCGGTCCGTGCCGTGGGCGACGCTTTTCATGTGACCGTCATCCCCGGTGTCATCGACTTTCTATTTGTCCGCAATATCGGTGCTGCCTTTAGCATGGGCGAGGGGCATGGCATCGCGTTTGCCGTGCTGGCGTTGGCGGTCATTATCGCTATTGCCGTGTACCTCGTTCGTGCACCCCAGCTCGCCCATCTTGAGGTTGTGGGCATGGCGATGGTTGCGGGCGGTGCTATCGGCAACGCTATCGATCGTTTGGCCTTTGGCTTCGTGACTGATTTTATTGCCACCACCTTCATCGACTTTCCCGTCTTCAATGTGGCCGATATCGGCATTACCGTGGGCGTCGTACTCGCCCTCTTTGGCTACATGTTCTTGAGTCCCGCGGCCCGTGAGGTCGATGCGACCGCCGAGCTTAACGCTCGTGACGAGGCCCGCGCCAAGCGCAAAGCCAAGCAGCGTGGGGAGCGTGCCCGCAAGATTCGCGAAAGGAATGAGCGCTAATGGCCGACATCCATATTCTTGTTGCCGACGATTCCGCTGGTCAGCGACTCGACGCCTTTCTGGGTACCAACGACGGCTGTCCCACGCGCTCTGCCTGCGCGCATCTGATCGAGGGAGGCGCCGTTGCCGTCAACGGCGAGACCTGCCTGTCAAAAAAGTATGCCGTGCGCGCCGGCGACCGCATCTCGGTCGACTTGCCCGAGCCGCACGATCCGACCGATGTGATTCCCGAGGCCATTCCCCTCGATATCCGCTACGAGGACGACTACCTCATCGTGCTCTCCAAGCAGCGCGGCCTGGTGTGCCATCCCGCCCATGGTCACGAGAGCGGCACCCTTGCGAACGCTCTTGTCTACCACTGTGGCATCGACCATCTTGGTACCGTGCAGGGTGAGGACCGCCCCGGGATCGTGCATCGTTTGGATCGCGATACCTCGGGCCTTATGCTTGCGGCAAAGGACGACGACACGCAGCGCGCACTTCAAAATCTCATTCGCACGCGTACGCTCGACCGCCGCTATATCACGCTTGTCCACGGGCACATCGCCATGGACGAGGGCACCATCAATACCGGTATCGCCCGTTCCACGCGCGACCGCGTGAAGATGGCGGTGTCGGACGATCCCTTTGCGCGTCAGGCCATTACGACCTTCAGGGTGCTCGAGCGCTTTGATTCCACGCGTTTCGACGACGGCTATACGCTCGTCGAGTGCCACCTGTTTACCGGTCGCACACATCAGATTCGCGTGCACATGCGTCATATCAATCACGCCTGCGTGGGCGATCCGCTCTACGGTAAGTGCGATGCACGCGCCGATCAGGGTCTGACCAGGCAGTTCCTTCACTCCTGGCGCGTCGCATTCGACCATCCCGTGACGGGGGAGCGCATTGAGTGCCGCGACGAGCTGCCGTGGGATCTCGCTGCGGTTCTTGACGACCTGGCCCCGCGCTCACTTGGTCGCACCGCTGCCGGTGACGAGATCGTTCCTCAGCTCGGTCTTCTCGAAGCCTAGTCAGTATTAGGTGGTTTCTTGAACGCCCCTAGCCTGCGGTAAGATATACGGTTGTTTACGTAATGCGTTCCTGGGAGCCTGCATGCTCGCCTTTTTACAAACCAACACGCCCATCGTGATCTTTAACCAGATTGTGGTTACGCTGCTCACGGTCTGCTTTCTGTACCAGGTGGTCTTCTTTGTCATTGGTGCCCTGCGCGGTGAGGTCGCACCTCCCAAGGCCAAAAAGCTCCATCGCTATGCCTTCTTCATTGCGGCGCATAACGAGGAGGCGGTAATTGCCAATCTCGTGCGCTCCATTAAAGACCAGGACTATCCGTCCGAGCTTATCGAGGTCTTCGTGGTTGCCGATGCCTGCACCGATAACACGGCGCAGCTCGCTCGCGAGGCTGGCGCCATCGTCTATGAGCGTAACGACCTTGCCCGCAAGGGCAAGAGCTGGGTCATGGACTTTGGTTTTGACCGCATCCTCAACGAGTATCCC
>CAUCXP010000156.1 GCA_958446785.1 uncultured Collinsella sp.
GAGATTAAAGCTCCCGGCAACGGGGGCTTTTCTTTTGCGTCAGCTTGAGTGCTTTCGTCCAAAGGGACGATTTCCTGTCGACTCGTGTAAGATTCCGAGTAGATGTCGCGACTTATTCGCGACCACTCCTTCTTCAAGCGACCGATCAGGGTGATATTTCGTGGCAGAGCGTCCGACATACAAGCTCAGGTTTCTCGATCCCAAGAAGCGCTTTCCGGCGATGCCCGAGCAGCCTGCGGGACGCTCATATGGCGTAGTCTGGAAACTCTTTGGCGAGGATCAGCATGAATCTTGTTATGTCGTCGAATTTGTTGGCAAAAGTCATGTGTCGCTTTTGGGCTACGTAAGCGTTTCGGGTGAGGTGTACAAGGTGGACCGCCCCGTCAGCGAGGCTCCGCTGCCCAACGATCCCGACATGGAACTGGTCCTTGACGAGTCGGACTCCGGTATTGGTGAGATTGTGGTTCGGGGAGCCAACGGCACGATGCGCGCGTGCGCGCGAACCGTCGGCTCTCCCGAAGGCCCCATGCGCGAGCAGTCCGACCACGAGACATGGAATTCGACCCGCTCCCTTCCTTACGGCGAGTTCATGGCATCGATGTTCCTGCGCTACGTGATATTCGCTGACTCCGAAAATGCCATTGCGAGCACGGCGGACGCCGGCGGACTCGACGAGGGTATGCAAAATGTTATCGACAAGATCAAGCTCGTAAAGTTGCCCGAGCCGGTCGAGGTGTTTTTGGGCTTTAACACGGCACCGCTCCCTGATGCTATCGAGACGCTGCTTTACCGCGTTGACCATGCCGAGAATCCGAGCGGTATCGAGCGCTATGCCGCTGCCCTTATGAGTGAAATTGACTTGCCCCGCCTGCGCACCATCGCTGCCAAGTCCGAGATGAGCCTGGCTCGCATTGATCGTTCAAAGCTTTTCTATCTCAATTTTGATCGTAGCCTGCTGGACCAGGACGAGATTGACATGCTGCTTGCCATCGAGTGCCGTCTCAACCGCCTCTCCGGCATCCTTGAGCGCATCGGGGCTGGATTGGTCCCCGCGGCCTCGTCGCCGAGCCTTGAGGGCTGCGCGCTCTTTGATGCGTGGCATATCGCTAAGACGACCAACGATGTTCCTCGACTGCTCGATACGGCCTCGAGCGATAACCCGTGGGGCGAACCGGGTACGGTGGCTTGCCAGCCGGGCGGTGAGTGGGATGTGCGTACCCGCTTCGCGCGTATTGTCGAGGCGCTTAACGTGGTCACGCGGCTCGACTATACCTATCGGGCAAACGTTGCCGAGGGGATTATGCTCGTTCGGTTTGGGCAGTCTGTCGTTGATGCCATGCCGCAACGTGAATACGACGCTCAAGATGACGCCTGGCACGAGCTGGACGAGGACACGCGCACGATCTGGGCCGCGGAGCACGATGCGCGCGTGGCGCTCACGCTTGCGGCAGCGTGTTTTGCCGCGGGCACCTGCATCACGCGCTGCTATGTGCAGATTGCTGCTCCCGACAGTGAGCAGGGCGAGTGCGTTGTCGCAACGTATTTCTTTGGGCGTGCGGCCTATCTGGCCGATTGCGTGCCTGTCGCCAAGGATCTTGAGAGCATGGACATGGACGATATGCCGTGCAAGCGTGTGCTTGAGGCGTATGAGTCAACCGCTCCGGAGACGATTGAGCCGGCGGAGGTTCATGCTCGTCCGCGTGATGACCATCGCATGCTACCGCCGGCGCTGCGCGATCTGCTGCTTGCCGATACGGCTGACGAGCTGGAGGTCATGGAAGAGGACGACGACCCATACGTGGCCCGTGTTGTTGAATTGCGCGAGCAGGCAAAAGTCGACCGTACAGGTGCTTTTGAAGGCTTTTCCCGTCTTGTTGAGGAGTTGGAGGCTAAGTGCGCCGTCGCCGAGCTTTTGGCGACAGGTCCGGTTCAAACGCAGTTTTGCGATAACCAGCTGGTGCGCATGGTGCTACCGGTGTTGGAAGAAGACCGCTCTGTGCGAATCCTTCGTGCGCCCGATGCGCTGTACTTTGCCCAGCACGAGATCTGCAGCTTTTACGCCGAGCAAGAGGACTTTGAACGAGCACTGCCCGAGGTGCGCCATCTTTACGATCTGGCGCGCTCGTCCATGCAGTCGCACTTTGCGCTCATCAACGTGCTTGCGCGTCTGGAGCGCTTTGACGAGATTATCGAGGTGGCGCGCCACGGCCTACGTATTGCCAGCGATCGTTCTGCAATCGGCTACCTGTTCTATCGCTTGGCGTTTGCCTATTGGAATTGCGATCAGCTCGACCTGGCGCTGGCTTGTTACCGTCTGGTGCCGCGCGGCGAGGAGTCGGGCAGCAGCGCGCTGGAAGAAATGCAGGGCCTTATGAACGAGATGGGCGTCAGCGAGCCTCCGACGTTCGAGGAAGCGGTCGAGACCATCCACAAGGCTGGACTAGAGCTGCCGCCAGTGTCCGCCGTGACGAATCAGCTGGCAGATGCCGCTGTGCAACTGGTCGACAACGGTTTCTTTTTCCTGGCGCGCGGTTGTATCTTCCAAATGTGGCGCACCATGGGCAACGACGAGCTCGGCTCCCTCAACCGCTCGCTGGGGTAGGCGAAGCTTTCAAGAAGGAAAGGCTGCTAGGCAATTAGAAAATTTCCTCTTGCTCATCCTTGGCTGTTTGGTTACTATAGAACGGCTGTTACGGAGAGCTGACCGAGAGGCCGAAGGTGCTCGCCTGCTAAGCGAGTATGCCCCAAAAGGGCATCTGGGGTTCGAATCCCCAGCTCTCCGCCAGTACGAATTTGAAGAAGGGTCCCATTTGGGGCCCTTTTTATTATCAAGAATGGCGGCTGGGGATTCGAACCTCAAAAAAAGAGGCATCCTTTCGGACGCCTCCCTTCAGTGGGCTTATTATTCTTGCGCACTACACCTCGGGCGCCTTGGCGACGGTCTCGCTTTCTGCCGTGAGCGGGCGGTTGTCGATGCGGCGGCCCAAGCGATCGAGCTTCACGAGTAGCCACTCAATGGGATTCGGCCCTGCGCCTTCCTCGTCGGCAACCAGGTCCATGACGGCGATCTTGGTGCCGTCCTGCTTGAGCGTGACGCTGCCCACCTTGTCGCCCACATGCACCGTGCCCGAAAGATCGTCGTAGCTAACCTTTTCGGTCACCTCGCCGGCAAGGGAAAACACGGTCGCTTGCGCCGTAGGATCGGCGAGCGTGGCGTCGATCGTCTTATCCGTCCAGTCGGCTTGGCCAATGCGCGCCATAAGCGGGTTGCCGTTGGCGGTCTTTTCCTGCGTGTTGGCGATTGCGACCGTCACCTTGTGACCGTAGTACCAATTGGCAAGGGTTGCGGTATCGGTAAAGCGCTGGTCGGTGGTGGTGGAGTTCAAAACGACGGTGTAGATCTCGTCGCCATCGCGGTTGTAGACACCCGTAAAGCAATAGCCTGCATCGTCGGTGGTGCCGGTCTTGCCACCGATGTTGCCATCTTGGCCCAGCAAATAGTTATGCGTGTCCATGGAATGCGAATGGTCGGTGCCGTCGGCGCCCGTGACCTCGATCCAGGAATCCTCGCTCGCTACGACCTCGCGGATCGTGTCGTTTTTCATGGCCTCCTGCATCATCAGCGCTACGTCGTGTGCGGTTGAGTGCATATCGCCAGCCCACTCATCAAAGTCCAGACCATGCGGGTTTTCAAAAAGCGTACCGGTGCAGCCGAGCTTCTTAGCGCGCTCGTTCATGGCCTTCACAAATGTGGCCTCGGCGTCTTTGGTCTTAGGGTCGATCTTCTTGCCCACATATTCGGCGAGCACGATGGCGGCGTCGTTGCCCGAGGGAATCATCAGGCCGCGCAGTGCCTGCTCCACGGTAAGCTCGTCGCCTTCGAGCAAGCCGGCGGTCGAATTACCCACGGTGGCCGCGGTGTTGCTTACCGTGACCTTCTCGTCCATCTTGCAATTCTCGACGGTTAGGATTGCGGTCATGACCTTGGTGATCGAGGCAATTTTGACCTGCTCATCGGCGTCGCGCCCATAGTAGACGGTGCCGTCTTTGCCCATGACGAGGGCATTGGTCGCATCGATATCGGGCAGGTTTTCGGCCGTGATGCCGCGCGCACCGGCGGTTTTGCCGCAAACATTGTCGGTCGTGAGCACTTGGGCGCCGGCGACGGTGGGCACGCCAGCGGTAAGGGCGATAGCGCAGACAAAGCCGGCGGCAAGCTGGGCTGAGCGCTTTGCAAAAGAGGTGAGGGACTTCACAGATTTCGCTTTCGACGGGATGGTCTCTTCTGGAACTAGAGTATATCGTTTGCCGGCATCGGCGATCATCGCGTGCGTGCGTGGCCCACATCCGCGCCCGAACGGACACATTGGTGCTTAAGGTCGACTTAATCGCCCGCGCTTGTTATGTGTGGCGTGCGTCGCCTCGGGCATAATGGAGCGCGAGAGGAGCACACATGAACGAGCGCATTTTGGTAGTTGATGACGAAAAGGCCATCGCTGACTTGGTTGGTATCTACCTTACAAAAGAGGGCTTTGATGTCCAGATTGCCTATAGCGGGGCCGATGCTGCCAAGGCAATCTTGGAGCAGGAGTTCGATCTGGCGCTGCTGGATGTCATGCTGCCCGATATCGATGGATTTGAGCTGCTG
>CAUCXP010000157.1 GCA_958446785.1 uncultured Collinsella sp.
CGAGACCCACGGGTTCTGCTTGAGGTCCTCGGTAATCTGGTCGGGATCGACGTTAAAAAGCGACGTTCCCTCGGGCAAATCGATCAGCTGGATAGCATCGTGCTTCGTCACATGCTCGCTGCCTTGAATCTGAATATCAGTGGCGGTAAACAATCCAGAGTTGATCACCACGATGGCAACGACGACGAGCACGGCCAAGACGGCCAGAACGCCGCCCACGATTTTGCCTTTGCCTGTAACGACAGAAGGGACGTCTGATGTTTTATTTACCATCGCCCCAAGTGAAGACAACGGGTTGACGCCTTTTTTACTCGAAGGCTTCTTGGCGGTAGCCGGCACCGATGTCAGCGAGCGCGGTTTCGATGCGCCCAGCGTGCGACCCTGACGCGCCGCTTTAGTTCCCGTCGAGGGCTTAGGAGTTGCCATGGGACGGGCAGGCTTGGCGCCCATAACAGGCTTTGACGTCACCGAGGGACGCGAGGACTTTTTTGCGGCCGGACGATTACCGAGCTGCGAGCCGACGACCGGACGCCTGGTCTGTCGAGCATGCCCGACAGACTTAGAGTGCGCGACGGTATTGCGTTGAGGTTTGGCAGGCGCGCCGGAACGCCCTCCGGCGCGGCGGAAGGTGGGTTTCGATGCTCTAGAAGCCGAGGAATTTAACTTCCGGTCTGAGCTCGATGCCATACGCCTCCCTCACCTTTCCGTGCACATGTCTGATAACCGCGGCAACGTCATCGGCCGCGGCAGTTCCGTTATTAACGATAAAATTAGCGTGAACGGGCGAAACTTCCGCGCCGCCAATCGAAAAACCCTTTAATCCACAATCCTCGATAAGCTTGCCCACACTCGCATCGGGCGGGTTGCGAAAGACCGACCCGCAGGATGCGCGACCCATGGGCTGCGTACGCTTGCGCCTCGTCAGGTACCGTTCCATGCGCTCGCGAATGTCGGCCTTGGGCGCCGGTTTAAGCTTGAGCACGCACTCGAGGATGATCTCATTGCGGGGAAGGCTACATTCGCGGTAGCCCCAAGTGATCTCGGACCCCGCATAATGCTTGATACCGGATGCCGGGTCAAACGTTACGACATCCTCAACCAGCGAGCCAATCCACTCGGTCCGTGTGCCGGCATTCATAGATATCGCACCGCCGACCGAACCAGGGATGCCAACGGCAAACTCAAGGCCCGAGAGGCTACGCGACAGGGCATCGTTGACCAGGCGCGCAAACATCACGCCCGCACCGACCGTCAGCGTACAACCGTCATCGGCAACAACCGTGCGCTGAAACTCACGTCCGAGCGAAATGACGGCACCGCGATAACCGCCATCGGCAACCAGCAGATTGGAGCCCTTGCCGATGATGACCCACGGCACCTGCTCGCGATCGAGCACCGCCACGGCGCGGCGGAGGGCATGATAGCTATGGCACGTCACAAAGAGGTCGGCCTTGCCGCCGATACGATAGCTCGTATGACGCGCAAGGCGCTCGTCCTCGATCACATCCGTGTCGATCATGCCCGAGAGCGCCATGACGGCGTTAAACAGACCCATTAGACTTAAGCGTCTTTCTTGGCAGTCAGATACTCGATGAACTCGGGACCGACGGTCGTAACGTCTCCGGCACCCATGGTGAGCAGCAGGTCGCCCTCGCCCACCATCTGCTCGAGCTCCTGATTGAGCTCAAGACGGCTGGAGCAGTACACGACCTCCTTGCCAGGATGCTTGGCGCGCACGGTATCGGCGAGCATCTTAGAGGTGACGCCCGGAATGGGCATCTCGCCAGCCGAGAACACATCGATCAGCAGCAGTTTATCGGCATTGGCAAATGCATCGGCAAAGTCGTCGCACAGGGCCTGCAGGCGCGAATAGCGGTGCGGCTGGAACACGACGTCGACGTGCTTGTAGCCCAGCGACGAAGCGGCAGCAAGCGTCGCCTTGATCTCGGTGGGGTGATGGCCGTAATCATCGACCACGGTGATGCCATCGATATCGCCCACGTGGGTAAAGCGACGGCGGACGCCCTCAAAGCTCGAGAGTGCCTTGGCGGCGGCGTCGATGTCAAGGCCCAGGACATGGGCGACGGTGAGCACCGCCGTGGCGTTGAGCATGTTGTGGCGACCGGGATTGCTCTTGATCTCCACAGCGTGCTCAGTGCCGTCCTCAAAGCGAACGATAAAGTCACTCTGGATACCCTTGACATCCGGGTGCACGCAGACGATGTCGTTGCTCTCGGCAAAGCCGTAGGAAAGCACGTGACGGCCCGTCGACTTGGCGAGCTCGACCAGATGCGGGTCCTCACCGCAGACGATGACGGTGCCGTCCTCGCCCACCAGGCTCATGAATTTGGCGAAAGTTGCCTCGATCTCCTCGATACCCGAGTAGTGATCGAGGTGGTCGGCCTCGACGTTGGTCACAATGACTACGTTGGGGTTCAGGAACAGGAAGGAGCTGTCGGACTCGTCGGCCTCGGCGACAAAGTAGTCGCCCGAGCCGTTCTTGCCGTTCGTGTCATAGCCCTCGACGATGCCACCGATCAAGAAGCTCGGATCCAGACCCATGCGGTCGAGCATGGTGGCGCACATCGAAGACGTGGTGGTCTTGCCATGCGTGCCGGCAACAGCGACGGTGGTGTAGCCGTGGCCCAAAGCAGAGAGCATCTTGGCACGGGGCCACACGGGAATACCAAGCTCGCGAGCGCGCACAAGTTCAGGGTTGGACTCCGGAATAGCGGTGGAGACAACAACCACGTCGGGCTTGACCTCGTCGATCGTGGCGGCCTCATGGCCCACATGCACCTTCACACCAGCGCGGGTAAGCTGGCGGATATAACGTGACGTCTTAAGGTCGGAGCCGGTAACGGCATAACCGCGCTCGTGCAGAACGAGGGCGATGCCGCTCATGCCGGCGCCGCCGATACCGATAAAGTGGGCGCTCTTAAACTCGGGCGCGGAGGTTGCAGTCTGGGAATCAGCCATGTGCTCGTGTACTCCTTGCGTAAACACTGCCTGTAACCCGTTAACTGTACCGCACCTACCGCATCAGCGCGAGGGCGACCGACGATATCCCGTCTAACTAACGCAAACCCTCTACCGCATCCGCCAGAAGAGCGGCGGCCCTATCCTGAGCCAGACCACGTGCCGCCTGACGCATGGCGTCGCGCGCCGCCGCGTCATCGACCAAGTGCAGCAGCTCATCGGCAAAGGCAGAACCGTCGATATCGGCATCGGCGCAGAGCACACCGGCCCCGGCGTCGACCAGATAACGGGCATTGGTGGTTTGGTGGTCGGCCGTCGCATGCGGATACGGCACGAGCACCGAGGGCACGGCGAGCGCAGCGATCTCGGCCACGCTCGATGCGCCCGAACGCGAGAGCACCAAATCGGCAGCAGCCAGCATATCGCCCATGTTGTCGATATAAGGCTGGACGCGGTAACGCTCCGCCTCCTCGGGCGTCAGCGCCAAAGCGCGCTCGGTCTCCTCAAAGCCGTCGGCACCCGTCGAATGCAACACATAGAGGTTCTTGCGCGAAAGCAGCTCGTTTTTGAGCGAAACCACGCGCTCGTTGAGGTGCTGGGCGCCAAGTGAACCGCCAAAGACGAGCAGCAGCGTAGCGTCCTCGGGAACGCCAAGTGCCTTGCGGCCGCGAGCGCGATCGCCCTCGATTACCGAGCGACGTACGGGGTTGCCGGTCATGAGCACGTGGTCAGGGTCACCTTCGCGCTCAAAGACCGAACGCGCTGCCGGCACCGAGATGCACACGCGGGCGGCGTGGGAGTTCATCATCTTGTTGGCCAGGCCCGGAACAGAGTTCTGCTCATGCAGCAGATACGGAACGCCTGCGCCCTTGCACCACCCCAGCAGCGGAACCTCGACATAGGCACCAAAACCGATGGCGGCATCGGGCTTGCCGACCTTTGAGAAATGACTGGCGAGCGCACGCTTGGCCTTGTTGACACGCCACAGCGAGGTCAGCGCCGTCCAAGGACGGGAGCGGTCGAAGCCCGTGACCGTAATGGGCACAAAATCAAACCCAGCCTCGGGGACCAGACGACCCTCGAGCTTGCGCGACTGGCCCACGAACACAACGTGGTGGCCACGGTCACGCAGCTCTTCGGCCAAGGCGAGCGCGGGGTTGATGTGTCCTGCCGTGCCGCCGGCTGCAATAGCAACGGTCATCTTATCGGTCATGGTAGTCCCTTCGTACACGCGGTCCCTGGTCGTCGGTGCGCAGACGCGCCGACGGGTCCGAGTTCAAATCGATTCGATTATATCCGCCGCCCGCGTTGCGAGGGCTGGGGCGCTGAGGACGACCTTGCGGCGCCGTTCGCTGACGCGGGCGGGCTGCCGGCTCGGTCGCAGAGCCATCCAGGACGGTAAAACCGTTACGCGAAGATCGCTCGCCGCGCACGTGGGGCACGCCGGCGGTACTCTCATCCATAACGGCAAAGCTCTCGCGGCGACGGTCGTACTCATCGCGACGGGCGCTCTCGTACGAAACGCGCAGGACCAACCCGGCAAGCATAAGCGACACAATAATCGACGAACCGCCGTAGCTAATAAACGGCAACGGTTTGCCCGTCATGGGAAACACGTTGAGGATGCCCAGCGCGTTAATCAAAAACTGCACCGCGAGAA